>JAULVH010000256.1:0-7992 GCA_032111105.1 Burkholderiaceae bacterium
CGCATATCAAAACCAATCCCCCGCACTTAGTGATTATGGATGTCGTTATGCCAGGCCAGAATGGATTTCAGGCAACGCGAGAAATATCGCGCAATCCTGCGACACAAACCTTACCCATCATTATTTGCTCAAGCAAAAACCAGGAGACTGATCGTATTTGGGGTTTGCGACAAGGTGCGCGTGATTTCATGGTCAAGCCCGTAGACCAGGCCGCGTTACTGCAAAAAATAGCAGCATTACTCAGTAACGTCAGCCCAGCGTAAATTTTAGCCGTGACAGAACGCGTACCGCACAGAGCGAAAAAAGAGCTCGCATTACGAGAATATCAGCGCCAACTTCATGAGCGTACAAAATCCGCTCAGCAGGAAGAGAAAAGTTCGCAGCCACGATTAGCGTTTGCTGCCGGTGGTTATGGCCTGCTGATACACATGACAGATGCGCTGGAAATTACGGCTATGCCAGCAGTGACTCGCGTGCCAGGTACGTACGAGTGGTTTATGGGATTAAGTAATTACCGTGGAAAATTAATTACAGTTATCGATCTGGATTGTTTAATTTCAGGTCAGAAAAATACATCAACGAATGCCGAGCGCCTGATCGTGTTGTCAGAGCATTTTTCAGTACCTTGCGGATTGCAAGTAACTAAGCTCTATGGATTGATAGATGTAAATTCTGCCCAACCTGCATCTGAATCAAAAATTAATCACCCTTGGTTAGCTGCAGAGTATTTTGTTGATGACCAATACTGGTATGAATTAAGCCTTGCGAGTATGCAAGCAGATACTGCTTTTCTAAAAGCCTACGCAGAGTAACAAGCTGTTATCTACAATTTTCTTGTTCGGAGTGATTTGCATGAATATCGATAAATCCCCTGATTTTCAATTAGATGAGGTCGGGTCGCCAGGAAAAAACAAGCTAACGGGATTCAAAGCAAATCAACGAATAGCCTTACTCACTAGCCGATTACGCTCTCGGTGTTCAAATTACTTACCTAAATGGTCGCTGGCAAAGGCTAAGCGTGTAGTGTTTGTTGCATTCACCTTATTTTTTTTAGCCGATATTTTTTTGTCGTGGGTCGATTCCAGATACAACCAAATGGCAGTAAATAGTACGCAAGTCGCCAGCGATCTGGTCATGCATTCACAACGGCTCGGTAAAGCAGCGCCCAACGCAATTCAAGGTAATCCTGCCGCCTTTCGGCAGTTGGAGCAAAGCCGTAAAGAGATTAATGAGGAAATCTCCGTTCTCTTACGTGGTGGTGAGTGGCATGGCAGACTTATACCTGCTGCAGATACAACCAGAGCTGAGCAAATTATAGATATACAAACGGTATGGGAAAAATCTGACAAAACAGCAAGTCAAATTTTGGCTATGGAAAAAGAGTTAACAGGCTTTCGGGCGACACTTAAAACATTAAATGAAATCACTCCCGTTTTACTCGAACTCTCCGAGCAGATAGCAAATCTGCTGACCCTAACGGGATCATCTCCCCGCGAGGTGGCTGCTGCCGGACAGCTCGTGATGTTGACGCAGCGCATGGGAAAAAGCTTAAACGAATTCATGACACCTGAAGGCATTAATCAGGAAACGGCTTTTATGCTGGGCAAAGATGCAAATACCTTCCATGACATAGTTGTAGGGTTTGATGAGGGTAGTCCCGTGCTGAGGTTGCCAGCGCTTAGTCATGCAGAAGCTCGTACCAGATTATCTGAGCTACAAGAGGTATTCAAAAAATATCAAAGCGAGTTGGCAATAACCTTAAAAAATATCGCTAAATTCATAGCTGCAAAAAATGCTGAGCGTAGTATTTTCCAAGAGAACGAGTTACTACGAGAAAAATTAATCGACTTGCAGTCAAGTTACCGCGACCAAGAGCAAACACGGAATTGGTCGGGGTGGATATTAATGCTGTCTGAAATAATAACTCTGCTGTTAGCTATGGGTATTTCGTGGGTGCTACTGCTGGAAAGTCGACGTCAAACACAGCAAGCAGAAAAAAATCAAATCGAAGCAGAAAACCGACGCGCAGCCGCGGTACGCGAACAGGCTGAAGTAAGACAAATTAATCAGCAAAATCAGGCGGCTATTTTGCGACTAATGAATGAGTTGCAAGAAATTTCTGAGGGCAACCTCACCTTAAAAGCGACGGTATCCGAAGACATTACGGGTGCTATTGCAGATTCAGTCAATGCAACCCTGGAAGAGTTGTGTCGTTTATTAACTCAGGTGCGCCATACGGCATTGCAAGTGGGTAGCTCGTGTGAGCTTGCTCAAAATATGTCTACTGAACTTCTCTCTTTATCTAGCCGGCAATCAAGCGAGATTCAAGAAACAGGGCAGATGGTTTTGCAACTCATCGCGCACATACATCAAGTCTCGCGTGCGGCCACAGAATCGTCAGACGTCGCCAATTCTTCCTTGCAAGCGGCTCAAGAGGGTGAGCTTGCAGTGCAGGCTGCAATAAACAGTATGCAGCAGCTTCGAGACCAGATACAGGAGACATCAAAACGCATTAAGCGCTTAGGTGATTCATCACTAGAAATTAGCGACATTATTGAACTCATTTCCGATATTACCGAGCAAACTCATGTGTTGGCGCTAAATGCATCTATACAAGCAGCCTCAGCAGGCGAAGCCGGTCGAGGATTTGCTGTGGTGGCTGAAGAAGTTCAGCGATTGGCAGAACGCAGTAGCGGCGCTGCGCGGCAAATTTCAGTATTGGTTAAAACAGTACAAGAAGATGCACACGAAGCTGTTGTTGCCATGGAGCGTTCTACGCAAGGTGTAGTAGAAGGCGCGCGTCTATCTGATGCTGCCGGAAGCGTACTGGCAGATATTCGCCGTATTTCTCAACATCTGGCTGAATTGATTACAGATATTTCGCGGTCGGCTTTACAACAAGCATCGGTGTCGGATTCGGTCAGCCGGAATATCGACAGTATATTGACGGTCACTGAGCATACCCGTCATGGCACACAGCAAACCGCCGACTCTGTACAAGAGCTAGCCCAGCTCGCGCGTTCACTAGAAAGTGCCATACAACGTTTTCGTATTGCGTAAGTTGATGGTCAGCCGCCTGATTTAAAAATTGACCTTCAGGCATTCCTCGCAGAGTACATTTCAGAGGGTCTAACCTTGTCGGAAAAAAATTCGAATTTAGTGAATCTGCGTTTACTAAGTGACATAGTATTAAACAGCGTACAAAAAATTGAGTATGCACTGAGTAATGGTGATAAACACACGCTAGCTCATGAAGACAGTATTTTAGTCTTGCAAGAAATTGAAGATGTATTCCGTTTTATCCATCAAGAAGCACTCGCTGGACTAGTCCAGATTATCAGAGAAATTTTAGTAAAATTACCCAATGAAAATGATAGTTCGCCAGCAGCAAACTTACTGGCGAGTGTGTGTGCAAAACTAGTTTGTTTTCTTGTCTGTGTAAGGTCAGGCCAACGCGTTATGGCCTATCAGTTAATGTCGCTATGGCGTCTGCTTGCCGAGCACTGGCCCAAGACGGCTATTACGCCCGCAAGCTTGCTTGCGCTCGATATGCTGCCAGTAGGGGTCGATATAGGTATTCCTGATTTTATTTTAGAAGACGTATTGGAAAAATCTGTTTCAAATAAAGAGATAGAACATGCCTTACTTGAGCTGATCAGGGAAGACCCGGGTACTGAGAAATTTAGCAATGCATCGAAAATTATAGGCATAGCAATCTCAGATATAAGTCTTAATCATCCAGAGAGCCGTCAGCGTTATTTCTGGATGACTGCCAGAGTACACCTACGCTGCATACAACTACATGCAGACCTTGATTTACCTAAAGCTAAAAAAATCGTATCGTCAGTGGTTCATATGCTTCGCCAACGCACAGCAACCACCTGGCCGAATTTGCCTGACGCGTTAGTACGCGAAACCTTGTTTCAGCTGTCGGTATCAACCGCTGATTCGGTAAATCAGTTTGCCCGCGCATGGTTTGCGCTTGATGCGCAATTGCGTGGGCCTGTAACGGAGTGGGAAAATCTGCCAGACTCCAGAGATATCAATGCATTGCTGAACGACCTAGATAATTTTCTTGCGACTATTTCATTGCCTGATAAACAGGATGGGCAAGATAAATTACTAATGCTTGCTGGCAAAATGCAGACGATTCCTTTTCTTTTGAAGTTTAAAGAAGTGCTTTTTGAATGTAGCCAGCGTTACCAGGATAACGACGATTTAGCGGTTACTGTCGGTGTAATGAGCATAAGAGAATGTCTGGCCAGATATTTAAATCACTCTGATTTTCAGATAGTAGCCGATCACGTTTTTTTCTTATTAGACGAAATATTAAATAATTCATCGGCTAATGAGTTGTATTCAGATAAAAAAAATCTTTACATTAATCGATTAAATTATGTGCTGCTGCGACCAGGGGCGATAGCAGCATTAAAGTCAACCATAGTGTCATCGCTAACCACTGCAGAACCTCAGCTGGATGTGCTGCTCAGTAAAGGCGACAGACTCTCTGCAGCAAAGCTCATGAACGAAGTTTTAAGTGATGTAAATCCACCTCTGGTATTCATGGGTGATAGTCAGGGTGTCAGTATGGTTGACTCACTCATTCAGGCTATACAACAACAGTTAACCCTTGCCTCGGAGATGAGTGAAGCAGATAGCTCGTCTTTGATTCAAGCTTGGGTAGAGCTGGGTTTGCATGTGGAGACCGTGTTTTCAAATTTATCTGAGGTAAGCGATCTTCCGCCATACCTAATCGAGTCCGCGGTAGTGATTCCAGCAAACGCTGTGCGTGCTGTCAGTACTGACCCCACTTTGCGAGAGATCTTTGTCCTAGAGGCTAGCGAGCGATTGAGTATTTTAAGAGACCAGGTAACGCTTTTTGCAGAAGGAATAACTGAAACATTACCTTCACAAAGCGCGATAGAAATACATGCTTTGGCAGGCAGCTCTGCAACCGTCGGTAATGTAGTAATGCAGCAGCAAGCGCTGGCGCTAGAAAATTTAGTCAATCGTGTTATCGCATTGGCAGTAGGCGAGCAGATTACATTTTTGCCTGAACTTTTGCATTGTTTAGTGACGCTGGAGCAGCAGTTTTATGCTGATTATGGCAAGCGAGATCAAGAGACTACGTTGCATTTTAAAGCGAATCAGCAGGCGAATCAGCGGGCGAATCAGCAGGCGAATGAAGATGCTGTATCAGAAAGTGAAGCAACTGAAAATGCAGTAATCGAAAATGCAGTAATCGAAAACGCAGTAACAGAAAATTTAACCATCAAAGATGGACTACATGCCGCCTTAAAGCCTGATTTTGATTATGCAGAAATTGCCCTGCAAAATACAGCATCCGAATTTTCTATATATACAAGTCCTCTGTCTGAAACTACCCTGGCCCAGCCGTTGGATTTAGCGAGTACGTTACCGGAGTTGCCAGTTGCATCTGATACTGATCAGCCATACGACTCAGTAGATCCCGAATTACGCCTCATTTTTAATGAAGAGGCAGCCGAGCTTATGCCTCAGCTAGCGACTTTGCTTGAGCAGTGGTTGCAAACACCTGAGGATCCATCGTTTGCAGCGGCTCTTTTACGTTTGCTACATACCTTAAAAGGTAGCGCACGTATGGCGGGCGAAATTGATTTGGGCGAGTCATTGCATGAGCTCGAGCACAGAGTAAGTCAGCTTGCGCAACAAAAACCAGTTCAATTAGCTGAAATTACGGTGTTGCAGCAGGATGTACATTATTTGCTGGTGAGCTTTGGGTTGCTTAGCGAAGATACGCCACAGACCCCTTTGGTTTCCGAATATGTTGCCGCTGATAAGACGTCTACAGTTTTAGATCAACCCTCCACAAAATCGCCAGCTGCTCCCACTAAATTACGGATTGATCTGTTAGAGCGCGCAACGGGGTCGGCTGCAGAATTACTGGTTCATGCTATGCGTGCGACAGAGCAGGTAAGTGAGCAAAAACAATTAATTTCTGATTTAGGCGAGAACCTCGCACGACTTCGTACTCAGTTACGAGAATTGGAGCTGCAATCTGAGGCGAGTATTTCGTCGCATTCATTTACCAATGCGGCTGGTTTTGATCCTTTGGAATTCGACCGGTTTACACGATTGCAGGAACTTACCCGCATGACGGCTGAAAGCATGGCTGATCTGGCCGATGTACAACGCAGCCTTACCTTGCAAACTGATACCTCTCTGACTATCCTGGTGGCGCAGACGCGCCATGCTCGTGCGCTGCAATCAGATTTGCACCGAGCCAGTATGCAAGTTTTTTCTACAGTAGAAATTCGATTCAGACAGCTAGTACGGCAAGTGGCATCGGAAGTAGGGCGGGATGTGCGATTTGAGTTAGAGGGCGCAACGATAGAAATTGATAGGGTTGTTCTGGAAAAATTAAATGCACCGCTATCCCATTTAATACGTAATGCCATCGTACACGGCATAGAACCAGCTGAAGAGCGCGCATCTATGGCTAAGCCACGACAGGGACAGCTACGGATAAAACTAAGTGATCACGGTAATGAATTTCGCTTGCAAATTAGTGATGATGGTCGGGGCTTGAATTTTGTTCGCATACGCGAGCATGCGATCACCAACGGTTTGCTGGCTGCAGGTACAGAGCCTGATACTGATTTTTTGACACAATTAATTTTTGAACCCGGATTTTCTACCGCCGAACAAGTAACGGGTTTGGCAGGGCGGGGTATAGGTATGGATGCTGTAAAAGCAGCCGTCATAGATTTGGGCGGTGCGCTCAAAATAGACACTCGCTCGGGCTTGGGCACTACGCTAACCATAGCCTTACCTAAATCAAGCTCAACGCAACAGATTATCCAGGTAGCTGAGGGCAGGCAACCCATTGCATTGCCTACTATTATGGTTCAGCAGGTTGTACACATCACAGCAGTACGTGCAAAGCAGGTCTTGCAAGAGGGAGTATTTGATTGGCAGGATAAAAAAATTCCTGCGTGTAGTTTGAGTGATTTGATACAAGAGCCAGTCGATGCACTGCCCGCCGTTGGGCGCATGTCTATGCTAATTTTGAATCAACTTGATCAATGGTTAGCCGTCAAGGTCAATGAAGTTCATGGGCATCACGAAGTGATCGTCAAGCAGCCCGGTATCCAGCTAAAAGGTATGCCTGGATTGATGGGCGCAGCACTACTGCCCGATGGAGACGTTTTGTTAGTCTTGAATTTACTTCAGTTACACGCTCACGCAGGCGCAAGCTCAACTTATAAAACAGCGTTAGCTGCACGAGGTACAGCAACGACATTAACCCCAGCAGTCACACCTCCCTTAGTGATGGTTGTAGATGATTCATTGACAGTGCGCCGAGTCAGTCAGCGCATGTTGGAAAAATACGGTTATACGGTGGCATTGGCCAGACACGGGGCCGAGGCATTAGACATGTTGCGAGAGCGGACTCCGGTTGCCATCTTGCTCGATATAGAAATGCCGACTATGGATGGCTTTGAATTACTCGGCAGATTGCGTACAGATGAACAATTTCACAGTTTGCCTGTAGCGATGATTACTTCCCGTATGGCTGAGCGGCATAGAGAACATGCCATGCAGCTGGGAGCAAATGCTTATTTTGGTAAACCTTATCGTGAGCAAGAAATTGTGGAATGGCTTGCGCAATGGATACCTGCCAACACATCGTCTGGCCAGCTTACTCAGTTTGATAAAAATCTATCGTTACACGCGGCAGCTTGAGTATTCATCTCTTCAGGAACTAATTTTTCCAGACATACTTTGTAGTCTTTTTTTATACGTAGAAATAGTATGAAAGTAAACTGGACTACAAACAGAAGCGAGACGTGTATGAATCGTCCGCATGACGGAATTGCATTGGTGTTGCAAGGCGGTGGAGCTTTAGGTGCCTATCAGGCGGGTGCCTATGCAGCATTATCTGAAACCATTTTCCAGCCTGATTGGATAGTGGGTGTCTCTATCGGAGCTATCAATGCGGCGCTGATTGCA
>JAULVH010000257.1:0-15067 GCA_032111105.1 Burkholderiaceae bacterium
AATCTCTGAATTACAACCCGCGTTTGATAAAAAATATGGTCTCGTCTCGCGCAAAGACGTGCTTGATTTTATGGTAAAGGATCCAGATAACGGCTCGTCTATCGTCTCGTGTCTGACGCAAGCGCGCGAAAATGCACGTGCCGTACGCGGCACGCTAACCACGGAAGTTTGGGAAACTCAAAACACAACCTGGCTAGAGATGAATGTGCTCCTAAAAGAAAAAATAGTTGAGCGCGATCCGAGTGAATTTTTTGAATGGGTTAAACATCGCTCTCATCTCTCGCGCGGCGTAACCATAGGTACTATGCTCAAGGATGAATCTTTTTATTTCATACGTTTAGGTACCTTTCTTGAGCGCGCAGACAACACAGCGCGCTTACTGGATGTGAAATTCCATGGGGCAGACCGTGCATTACTGGGAGCTACCGACAGAGATTTTTACCATTGGGCGGCCGTACTGCGTTCTGTATCCGCATTTGAAACCTATCGCAAAGCCTATCGCGATGTCATCACACCCGAACGCGTTGCTGAACTCTTAATTTTACGCGGCGATATGCCGCGCTCTCTGATCGCCTGCATGAATGAAGTCGTCAATAATCTGGCTGAAGTTCGTAACGACATATCGTCTGAAACTGAACGATACGCTGGCCGACTGCATGCTGATCTTAAATTTAATAGCATGGACGATATTTTGCACTACGGACTACATGATTACCTCACCCGCTTTTTAGAACAAGTGTACGAACTGGGTAATCGTGTCAGTCGCGATTTTTTGCTTCCACTCGCGGCATGAGAACCTCAACGCTATCTATACGGCATGAAACTCTTTATCGATACGAGAAGCCGGTCGGATACACACTGCAGCTGCTTCGTCTGACGCCGCGTGCAGAACAGTGTCAGCGCATACAGCAATGGCAAATTACCAGTCAAGGCAAGCGGCAAAGTTCTATCGATGCGTTTGGTAATAGCAGCGATATGCTTACACTCGCTTTTCCTCATCAAGAGATACGTATTATTGCCAGTGGCTTGGTCGAAGTTCAAACGCCTGATCGCGGCCGCATGTCAGATAACCTGGCTATCTCACCGTTGGCTTTTACAGTTCCTTCGCACCTGACCGAGACTACCGAAACCATACGAGAGTTTGCTAGCCGTCATTTATCAGCGCATCCAGGCAGCTCACAATTTATCGGCTTAGCTGAGGCTATCTGTTCTGAAGTGAGCTACCAGTCAGGAGCCACCGCAACCGAAAGTACGGCAGCGCAAGCCTTAGCCTTGGGCAAAGGCGTTTGCCAGGATCACAGCCATCTTTTTATTGCTTGTTGCCACACGGCGGGCATCCCTGCCCGCTATGTTTCGGGCTACATTGATCCGGGTGATGTAGAGCACAGTGCCAGCCACGCCTGGATAGATGTCTGGGTTGATGAAGTGGATTACGCTGGCTGGATCAGCATCGATGTGACGCATGCCTGTTTGCAAAATGATCGTTATTGCCGCTTGGCGGTGGGCCGCGATTACGAATCTGCTGCGCCTATTCGAGGCATACGCCGCGGCGGCGGTACCGAATCAATGTCAGTCACAGTGAAAGTACGGGATACCGAGCGTTGAATCAGACTGATTATCCGAGGCTCTCTATGCACATATTCTCTCTGAGCTAGAATGTCATTTTCCTTTATTCGGGACTATCCATGACTTATTGCATAGGGATGCGCCTCAATTCCGGACTGGTTTTCCTGTCTGATTCGCGCACCAATGCGGGTGTTGATCACATCGGCAGCTTCCGAAAGATGACGTTATTCGAAAATCCCGGCGATCGCATCATGGTGTTGCTAACCGCCGGTAACCTCTCTATATCTCAGTCGGTACGACAGACTATCGCAGAGTATGTAACACCGAATGGCACCAGCATCTGGACTGCCACCTCCATGTACGAAGCCGCGCAAATAGTTGGCGACTCAATACGCAGCGTTCATAAGCGTGATGCGGAGTCACTCGAACAATTCGGTATTGATTTCAATGTTAGTTTGATTTTTGGTGGGCAAATTCGCGGTGAGCGTTGCCGTCTATTTCAAATGTACTCTGCTGGGAATTTCATCGAATCTCACGATGAAAATCCTTACTTCCAGATTGGCGAATCTAAATACGGAAAACCAATTATTGATCGCGTGATTACGCCTGATACGCCATTAGATGAAGCCGCTAAGTGCGCGCTGATTTCTATGGATTCAACGCTGCGCTCAAATATTTCCGTAGGATACCCGCTCGACCTATTGCTCTACGATGAGAATGCGCTAACGATTAGTCGCTTCGTTACTATCGATGAAAAAAATCAGTATTTTCAGATGCTACGCAATGCGTGGGGCAAGGAATTGCGCTCGGTATTCGAAGGCATTGCCGACCCTGTTTGGAATGCCGCCCCAGAAGCAACCAGCAATGTCTTATCGACGCGCGACAATTTAAATCAACCAGCACGTATAGCACCTCCTATCAGCATTGCGCGTACCGGTTCCGTACACAGCCCATTGCAAACCCTGGCTGAAAATAGTGATCGAAAAACACAATACTAAGTAGCTTCATGATACTTACTCATAACAGAGTAAAGTTTTAGACCGCTAAGCTTATAAACGCATAAGCCTACCTAGATGCAACTGGTTAAGCTGCACCCCGCATCAACGATCATCAGATAATCCAGCATTGAAGTACGGGGTACAAACATCACACAAAAAAATTACCTAAAAATAGTTTAGATAAAAAATAATTAACTAGATTTTTTTAGGTCTTTTTTCAACGTCTCCCGACTCACACTCAATAAAAATTCATCTATTGCAGCAATCGTGGCTTCTTTATTTTTACCCGCTTTACCAGCTTTCACGATCATATCGTCGACGATAATCTCCAGTACTTCTAAAGGTAACTCATCAGAGCGTGTAATGTAAGGAACTCGTATAGACAACCCATCAGGGCCTGTAATGAGGTGACCTTTCATGCGTTCACGCAGCTCGGCAATGACCACGTTCTGAGCCAATGATGCCTTGATCTGATCGAAAATAGATGCATCGAAATCGTACTCATCATCAAAGATCAGTTCGGTCAATGTCGTATTGAACGCTAAGGATTGTAAAAGAATCAGGGCTTGTGCATCATCGATTTCCTGAATCTCAAAATTCAGACCTTCCAGAGGAGGATTCGCACGAATTAGTTGACCAATAGAAAAAAATTCTTGATCGCGTAATGCGATATTCCGAAAATCGATAGTCTTAATATATTTAAATTCAGGAAATGTAGTTAATGCCTTAGGGATGGATTGAATGACATCGCTATAAAAATCCTCTGCAAAATTGAAGTCATACAGAAAAATCTCCCTGTTTGTGCCATCAACTACCGATTTCAACAGCCAATAAGTCGCCTGCAGCACATCTTTTTTTACCCCGGGTCCCTGCTGATAATGAGTTGCAAGTTTTAACTGCGCTCCCCTAAAACCATTCTTTGCTGCTTTGAAGTACCAGTTAAACGCTTCGACATCATTTGCTTCGACCCCTTTACCTTCGGTATACATCTCACCTATTCTGAACTGAGCATCAGCATCGCCTTGCTCTGCCGCCTTGCAGTACCAATACATCGCTTGGGTTTGATCTTCTTTCACTCCTTGGCCTCGCTCGTACATCCACCCCAATTCGAGCAGCGCTTTAGCATGGTTTTGCCCTGCTGCTTTGCGGTAACAATTCAGCGCTTGGGCATAATCTTGTTTGACGCCTTCGCCAAGGGCGTACATCAACCCCAAATTACACTGCGCACCAGCATGGCCTTGCTCAGCCGCCTTGCGATACCATTCCACCGCTTCGGTTCGATCTGTTTTCACGCCGAAGCCATGGGTGTACCCAAACCCCAAATTACACTGCGCACCAGCATGGCCTTGCTCAGCCGCCTTGCGGTACCAATACACTGCTTGGGCATCATCTTGTTTGACGCCTTCGCCAT
Organism: Burkholderiaceae bacterium; assembly: GCA_032111105.1. Lineage (GTDB taxonomy): Bacteria > Pseudomonadota > Gammaproteobacteria > Burkholderiales > Burkholderiaceae_D > Pernthalerella. The sequence goes on from JAULVH010000257.1 coordinate 3,976, forward strand.
GTTCGTACATCAGCCCCAAATTAAACTGCGCTTCTGAAGAGCCCTTTTGAGCAGCGCTCAACGTAATTTGGAAATTATCGTTCTGTATTACTTCTTCCCTGATTTGATCACGAGATTGGCTGTGAATTACTGATGTCATCACAGACTCTGACTGACTACTCGATACATCAACGGAATCGCTGGTGTGCAGGGAATGGATAGATGAAACAGTACTTACATTAGTACGATTAAACACTCTGGGGTCGCTGGTGTCTGTAGGAGGTGTCGTTGGCCGCTCACCGCCAGAATATTCTTTTAAAATGTCTGATGCACTTGAAGATGCCAAGCTAACCAACTTTGGTGTACTGTCGGACAGCTCGTTGTCAGGTAGTTGACCAGTCAGGTAATTCGACTGTGTGGGTGGGTGGGTGTTTGTGGCGCTTGGCTCACTTAACGGTGGTTCTTGATTTAGATTGTCCCTAGCTGAGGAAGAATGAATAGTCATGATGAATTTAAATAAGATAATAGAACTTTCTAAGTCGCAGTGCCGCGTAATTAGTTCCTAATTTTCTAAATAAATGCTCATCAATTTTTGAAGTTTTACTAGCTATGGCCTCCAACGAATCAGGAATAAAGCTTCTATTTTCTTCATGCTGAGGTAGCAATTAAAGGCTTTGTTTTTTAGAAATACTTTCCGAGATCGATTCTTCCGCTTCCTAATGCTCAAATTTTATTTTTTTGTAATCTCAACGTAAGTAAATGCATACTCAATTCGGCTTTACTCAAAATGAAGTCAAAAAAAAAGACCGCAGATGCGGTCTTTTTTTTCATGACAACGATAAGTATCATCAGATCACCACGGTCTGCGCCTCACCTTCAGCACGCTCGCGTATCTCGCCGATGCGATACACGGTTTCACCCAGTCGCTTCAGCTCTGCTTCGGCTTGATCAGCATTCGCTGCACTAACAATCACGGTCATTCCTATGCCGCAGTTAAATACTCTGTGCATCTCGTCATCGGCTACACCGCCATGCTTTTGCAGCCACTGAAATAAAGGCGGCAAGGTCCACGCATCTTTGTGCAATACCGCTGTGAGGTTGGGTTGCAATACGCGTGGAATATTTTCAACTAAGCCGCCGCCGGTAATATGCACCATGCCATGCACATCGATTTTTTCCATTAAAGCGAGCAAAGGTTTTACATAGATGCGCGTTGGAGCCAGTAATACATCGGCCAACGGACGACCATGAAAATCAGCATGAAGATCTGGCTTGGCTACGTCTATGATTTTACGAACCAATGAATACCCATTGGAATGCGCACCGGAAGAGGCCAGGCCTAGAATCACATCACCCGGCCGAATTTTTTTGCCATCGATAATTTTTGATTTTTCAACAGCACCCACAGCAAAACCTGCGAGATCATATTCTCCGTCAGGGTACATGCTGGGCATTTCGGCGGTTTCACCACCAATTAATGCGCATCCGGCCTGCTCGCAACCCGCAGCAATTCCTTTGATGACATCCGTCGCGGTGGCTACATCTAAGCGACCACACGCAAAATAATCCAGGAAGAAAAGTGGTTCAGCGCCTTGCACCAGGATGTCATTCACGCTCATGGCGACTAAATCAATCCCCACGGTGTCGTGACGGTTAAGGTGAAACGCCAGCTTCAATTTGGTGCCCACACCATCGGTGCCCGAGACCAGCACAGGCTCGCGATATTTTTTACTGACTTCAAACAGCGCACCAAAGCCGCCGATACCTGCTAATACGCCTTCGCGCATGGTGCGTTTAGCAAAAGGTTTGATGGCTTCTACGAGTGCATCGCCGGCATCAATATCGACACCTGCGTCACGGTAGGACAAAGAGACCGTTGAATTAGAGGACATGTTGGGAATGGCGGAGGAAAAGGTAGAATGAACGTCTGAATAAATCACCAGACGCCTGATGTTGGGTATTTTACCAAAAGGGCTAGTCTTGCCTCTGTTTCAATGACGATATTTCCCAATCCTCAACAACGACCTGTGCTGCTCTGGCTCACCGCCGGCGTTATCTTCTATTTGCTGCTAGCGCTGCTGGGCCCAGTACTGACGCCTTTCGTTGCCGCTGCGGTTGTTGGGTACATGCTCAATCCTGGGGTGGACTGGCTATCAGAACGCGGTTTGCCCAGATCCGTTGCCGTACTTCTGGTGATAATTGCGCTCTTTCTGACACTGGCTGCGGTCATTTTGATTGTAGTCCCTATGCTGGCGGCCGAACTGCCCGCTCTACAACAGCGTTTACCCCTGCTGCTAGACGCCTTTGACCGTGCTATCCGACCTCTTTTGCTGCAAGCGGGTATCAGCCTGCCGCTTGATAGCGCTGGTATGAAGTCGCTGCTGGCACAACAACTACACACTGTCGACAGTGCAGGACTAAGCTGGTTGGGCTGGCTAAAAAAAGGCAGCAGTGCCGTGATTGGCTGGGTTGCTACGCTTTTACTCGTGCCTATCGTACTTTTTTACCTGCTACTTGATTGGCACCATGTTATTGCCCGATTCGCTGCAATCATTCCCCGCCGCTGGATAACGCTGGTCACAGATATGTCCCGCGAAGTTGACCATCTTCTCGCTCAATACCTGCGCGGTCAGCTACTAGTCATGCTGCTGTTGGCGACTTACTACTCCGTTGCCCTCGCCATCGCTGGTTTCGAAGTTGCGGTACCGGTTGGAATAATCACTGGCTTGCTGGTGTTTATTCCCTACATAGGTTTTGGTATAGGCCTGACTCTGGCGGTACTGTCGGCCATACTGTTCTTCGACGGTTGGTATGGATTGATCGCTGTGGGTGTGGTGTATGGAATAGGTCAAATGCTGGAAAGCTTTTATCTGACACCCCGCTTAGTGGGCGAGCGCATAGGCCTACACCCACTGACTGTCATCTTTGCATTACTGGCGTTCGCACAACTGTTTGGATTCACGGGCATACTGCTGGCACTACCGGCCTCCGCCATACTCTCGGTCGTTTTTCGCAGAGCGCGCCAGCATTACCTCAACAGCAGTTTTTATACCCAACCATGAAGCAGTTGCTGCTCGACTGGGGTACAGCACGACCACAAACGTTAACTAATTTTGTGGTGGGAAAAAATGCTGAGTTACTGACACTGCTAACTAACATCTCCAACCAGAACAACGCAGCGACGCAACAGATGATCACGATCTGGGGCCCTGCCGGCTCTGGTAAGTCGCACTTGCTGCACGCACTACAAGCTCAGGCCAATGCCCGACTTCTAACGCCTGACCACGCACTGAGTGAATTTATCTGTTCGCCAGATCAGACTTTGTACCTTTTGGATGATAGTGATCAGCTATCGGAACAACACCAACAAGCAGCCTTTGCTCTGTTTAATCAGGTAAAAGATGCCGGTTTATCGTGGGTGGCAACGGCGAATCAACCACCAGCACAACTCACATTGCGAGAAGATCTGCGAACTCGGCTGGGATGGGGTCTGATTTACGAATTACACGGTCTGTCAGACGACGAAAAAATAGACGCGCTGACGAAATCAGCTCTATCACGCGGACTAACACTTTCTCCGGGCGTGTTACCCTATCTGTTAACTCATTTTAGACGTGATATGCCATCGCTAACTGCCATGCTCGATGCGCTTGATCGCTACTCATTACAAACTCAACGCCCCATCACCATGCCGCTGTTGCGCGAATTACTGCACTCCGGCGAAGCTAACACTAGCCCATGAATCTTGCACTTTTTGATCTGGACAATACCTTACTGCCGCTAGACTCTGATTATGAGTGGGGTCAATTTTTGGTACGCGCCGGTGCAGTAGAAGCAGTATCGTTTACTAAGCGTAATCAAGAATTTTATGAGCAGTACCAAAGCGGCACACTTAATCCAGTTGAGTACTTGGAATTCGCTTTCGGTACCCTGTCGCGCTTTCCGCGTTCACAGCTAGACGAATGGCACACTCAATTTATGGCTGAAGTGATTGAGCCTGCGATACATCCTGTGGCACGCGCACTCATCAATGAACATCAAAGTGCAGGTGAATTAGTCGCCATTATTACTGCGACTAACCGCTTTGTTACTGCGCCGATTGCGCAAGCATTTGGTGTGACCCATTTAATAGCTGCCGAACCTGAATTAGGAAATGGTGGTGAAATTACGGGCCGCCTCATAGGAACACCACCTTTTGGCAATGGCAAAGTCGTCAATACCCATGAGTGGCTGGCCTCACTCGGCACCACACTGGCTAGTTTTGAACGCAGCACTTTTTACAGTGATTCACAAAATGATATTCCTTTGCTCTCGGTCGTAACTCACCCTGTAGCTACCAACCCAAACGCTAGTTTGCGAGCGCACGCCACGCTCCACAACTGGCCTATTCTTCAGCTATTCGATGATTAAGAAATTCATCCGCCGAATTTTGGGTGCGCGCACTCCCAGTGCCACGGATAGTCGTCCAACTATTTTTGGACCGAAAGAACACGGCATTGCACTCAACGAAGTGTCAGAGAACGCTATACGCGTCACACACGCTTTGCAAAAAGCCGGCTTTAAAGCGTTTGTCGTAGGAGGTGCTGTCAGAGATCTGGTGCTAGGTTTAAAACCTAAGGACTTTGATGTCGCCACCGATGCGACTCCTGAAGAAGTCAGGCGCTTATTCCGACGTGCTTTTATTATCGGACGCCGCTTTCAGATTGTTCATGTGATGTTTGGACAAGACCTTATTGAAGTAACGACTTTCCGTGGCAATTCCACCGAAGAATCGCTCAAAGACGCACACGGTCGTGTACTTCGCGACAATACCTTCGGTATGCAGCACGAAGACGCTGCTCGTCGTGATTTCACTATCAACGCGATGTATTACGACCCGGCCGAGCAAGTAGTACTGGATTATCACGGCGGCATGAAAGATATACGCAATCGCACGCTGCGCATCATAGGCAAAGCAGAAGCGCGCTTCCGTGAAGACCCTGTGCGTCTGTTACGCGTAGTGCGTTTTGCCGCCAAACTCGAATTTAAGATAGCTCCAGATACGCGTGAGCCCATGGCTGTAATGGCTCCGCTCATTAATAACGTACCTGTGGCACGCGTGTTTGATGAAATGCTCAAGCTGTTAATGAGTGGGCATGCTATGGCTTGCCTGCAACGCTTGCGTAAAGAAGGCTTACATCACGGATTGCTACCCTTACTCGATGTCGTGCTTGAACAGCCACTGGGCGAAAAATTCGTCACACTGTCGCTGGCCAATACCGATGAACGTATACGACTGGGCAAAACCGTATCACCAGGCTTTTTGTTTGCTTCGCTGTTATGGCATCAAGTACTGGAAAAATGGGAAGCCTATCGGGCCGCCGGAGAAAATCCTATACCTGCCCTGCATCTGGCTGCTGATGATGTACTCGATGGGCAAACAGAAAAACTAGCACTGCAACGACGTATTGCTACCGACATGCGTGATATCTGGGCCATGCAGCCGCGCTTTGAGCGCCGCATTGGTAAGTCGCCCTACAAACTTCTTGAACATCCACGTATGCGCGCCGGATATGATTTTTTACTCTTGCGCTGCGCATCAGGTGAGATAGACGCAGAACTTGGGCAGTGGTGGACCGACTTCATGGAAGCCGACCCAACTGGCCGCGATGTGCTGATTAATCAACCATCCTCCGAAGGGTCTGACTCTCCCACTAAAAAACGTCGGCGACGTAGTACCCGCCAACGCAGTGAGCCTAAAACAGAAAACAGCTGATGGAGTCGTTTCTGTCCTATGTGGGTATAGGGTCTAATCTGGGCGATTCCGTACAAAACGTCAAATCAGCTCTGGATGCACTAAAAACGCTACCGCATACACAGCTCCATAGCCAGTCATCCTTCTATAAAAGCGCGCCTATAGATGCAAAGGGTGACGATTACATTAACGCTGTTGCCAGACTAGACACCCACTTGTCAGCCGAGGCGCTGCTGGCAGAGTTACAAAAAATTGAATTATCGTTCGGGCGTGAAAGACCTTACATCAATGCCCCCCGCACGCTCGACCTGGATGTACTGTTGTACGGCACATCAGAAATTTCTACCGATACATTAGTTGTACCGCACCCGAGGATGATGGCCCGTGCCTTTGTTCTGCTACCTTTGCTAGAACTAGACCCAAAGATTCACATACCTGGCAAGGGCTTGGCCAGTAACTACGTAGCTGCGCTGTCCAGTCAATCCATACAAGTGCTACCCGCTGTTTTTGACTTTAGGGCGAACTAGCGTGGTGCATGTAGGATGTAGGTTTATGTCGTTGATATAGAATCAAAATCACGTATCATCTCTGGCCATGAATCTCGACAAATACCGATTTATTGTGGTCGAAGGACCCATAGGCGTAGGCAAAACCAGCCTGGCGCGACGTATCGCAGCAGAAACCGGAGCGCAAGCTTTACTAGAGCAACCCCAGGAAAATCCTTTCTTGCAACGCTTCTACAAAGATTCTGCACGCTACGCACTGCCCACACAGATGTTCTTTCTGTTCCAACGTATGAACCAGCTGCGCGATCTTACGCAAACAGATCTTTTCTCTCTACCCGTCATCGCTGATTTCCTGATCGATAAAGACCCGATTTTTGCTGCGCTCACGCTCGCTGACGACGAACTAAATTTATACCACCAGATGTATGAGAACTTTAGCCAATCGACCCCCAAACCCGACTTGGTTATCTATTTGCAAGCTACCCCATCAACGCTTGCAGATCGTATTAAACGACGCGGCGTACAAAGTGAAGCGGGTATCTCCGATATCTACTTAGAACGCATCTGTGAAAGCTACAGTCGTTTCTTTCATCAATATGAGAGCACACCTTTATTGATAGTCAATGCAGAAAATCTCAATCCGATTGAACGTAGCGAAGATTTTGATTTATTAATGAAACGCGTCGCCGGCATGCGAGGTAAACGTGAATTTTTTAGTCGTGGAGATTAATTCAACATGGCAGTCAATAGTAATCCAGGAGTAGCACCCGTACGGAAAAAATGCACCGTACTTACACTGGCAGAAATGAAGCTCAAAAATGAAAAAATCGTCATGCTCACAGGCTATGACGCGAGCTTCGCCCGACTTATCGATGATTGCGGTATAGAAGTCATACTCGTTGGCGATTCACTGGGCATGGTCGTACAAGGGCATGATTCAACCTTACCAGTGACCGTAGCAGAAATTGCCTACCACACCGCCTGCGTAGCCAGAGGAATACGGTCATCGATGGTCGTAGCAGACCTGCCCTTCGCTAGCTATGGAACCCCTGAACAAGCATTTACCCACGCAGCACAACTCATGCGAGCCGGTGCTGAAATGATCAAAGTAGAAGGTGGCGACTGGTTAGCAGATACGGTGCATCATCTTGTGCAACGTGGTATTCCCGTATGCGGTCACCTGGGGCTAACACCACAAGCCGTGCATCAGTTAGGTGGTTATAAAGTACAAGGTAAAAGTACAGACTCCGCAGAACGATTGCTTACTGATGCAATCGCACTGGAGCAAGCCGGCGCAGCTATGCTGGTATTAGAGGCTATCCCAGCGACTTTAGGAAAAAGTGTGACGCAGGCATTACGTATACCAACGATAGGTATAGGAGCTGGAATTGACTGCTCAGGACAGGTGCTGGTACTGCACGATATGTTAGGTATTTATCCTGGCCACCGTCCAAAATTTGTACGCGACTTTATGCAAGGCCAGTCAGATATACGTTCTGCCATCACGGCGTATCATCACGCCGTTAAAACGGAACAGTTCCCCGGGCCAGAACATAGTTTTTAACTTAGGGAGATGCTGATTTATGGTGAATTTTATGGCTAGCCAGCGCAGCTGTGCGACGTGGGGCAAAGTAAATCAACGGGTTAGCTTGGTTACTAACTTAAGAAATTTCATTTTTTTATTTAATCAGTGCTTCCATAGCTAAAAAACGTAGAAAAATTAAAAAACTAGAGTGATTTCTACTCGTAACGCGCAAGACTATCAGCCAGTTGAATAGGCAAAGATTCAACATCACTCACAGCTAAGCCCAGATCGCGCACCAAACCATCTTCCAGGCTGTATACCCAGCTATGTATCGTCAAATCCTGTCCGCGCTCCCAAGCATCTTGAACTATCGTTGTTTGGCAAACATTAGCCACCTGTTCAATGGCATTTAATTCGCACAATCGATTGCTGCGTTCCTGCACGGGCAAACTATCCGGGAAAAGATGAGCGTACTTTTGATGAACATCTTGCACATGGCGTAGCCAGTTATCCGCTATACCAACACGGCGACGCACCATGGCTGCATCAACACCTGAACAGCCATAATGGCCGCAAACAATCACATGCTTAATACCAAGCACATCAATCGCAAACTGCAAAACTGACAGGCTATTCAAATCTGAATGCGCCACAACGTTGGCTACATTTCTATGTACAAATAATTCACCGGGTTCTAGCCCCACGATAGTGTTAGCTGGCACACGACTATCTGAACATCCTATCCAAAGAAACTCAGGCGATTGCTGTGACATCAGCTTAAGAAAAAAATCAGGGTCGCGGGCGATCATGGATGCGGCCCACACTTTGTTATTGGCCACCAACTGACGCAATGCCTTATCAAATTTTTTATCGTTCATTTCAGCATTCTAAAAGATAAAACCAAATTGTAACTCAGCAAATACAAATGATTCAATCGAGCATGTTCGTTAGTGAATAACTAATCAGGCTCAATAAAAAATAAAATGATCAACCAGTATTAGTGCAACAAACTATTTCACTAATTATTTTTTTTAATCTCGTAGTTGTTTTTAGACTTGAGACAACTTGAACAGTGTTGATGTGTCTCAAAACACAAAATGAAAGAAAATCGATACGGTCAAGCAGAGATGAAAAAATATTAAAAAATTGCAAAACGAAATTTACACGAAAATATATTTCTTGGCGAAAAGGAGAAAAAATCATGACAGCATGCAATGTACTTACCTCTTCCGAACACGATGAATCTAGCGTCTATTCACCCCCACGCCGCCAGTATCATCAAATAACGCAGGACTACAACGAGTCGCTGAAGACGTTGTGGACCTACCTGAAGCCAGCAGGTGTCCCCTGTTTTAATATGGACATGCTGGAAGAACTGCACCACAACGTGAAGCAGCTAGAACAAAACGATGGAATGATTTTTCATGAAGGCGCTTGGCGGCCTATCAATTACTGCGTATTTGCTTCCAGGTCGCCTAAAGTATTTAACCTCGGGGGTGATCTGGCATTGTTTATTGAATTAATTAAAAATCGCGACAGAGATGCACTAATGCACTACGGGCGATTATGCATAGAGGGGCTGCACACACGAATTAACGGCTATAACTCATCAGTTATAACCATTTCTATGGTTCAAGGTGATGCATTTGGAGGCGGGCTGGAATTCGCTTTATCTAGCAATATCCTCGTAGCTGAACAAGGTACACGCCTGGGTTTTCCTGAAATTTTATTCAACCTCTTTCCAGGCATGGGAGCTTACACGCTGCTATACAGAAAAGTAGGAATGAAAATTACAGAAGAATTAATTGCCAGCGGCAATACTTACAAAGCGGAAGATTTAGAAAAAATGGGAGTCGTTGATATCTTGGTTCCGCCAGGCGAAGCAGAAAAATCTGTTTTCGAATTAATTCAAAAACAAAAGAAACATGTAAATTCTTTAAAATCTATCTACGATTGCCGCAGGTATACCGACCCTGTCAGATATGAAGAATTTGAAAAAATTATAAAAATCTGGGTAGATGCGGCATTAAGGCTTAACGACCAAGATCTGCATATGATGCGACGCCTAGTTTACTCGCAACGCAACCAACTCGAACAAAAATTGGCTGCACAGCGCGCTGAATATACTTTAAATCCAGACTTGGCAGCTGCCTAAAGACATAGCTCATCGTACAAAAAAACTACGGTTGAATGGCATTCAATCAACCGTAGTTTTTTTGCTTGCCAGGCAATTAAATTAACATCGTTAAAATTTTCAACCTAATGACAATATCCTAAAAAAAAAGGTATTAGGATTATGAAGGCGTAAATTAAAAATACCGAGGTGCTTCCCGAGTAAAGATGAAAGTCAAATCTGGCATGCACTCAAATTCAAAATGTATCTGTATCTGCATGTGCATCTGTAACCACTTAATAATCCATTATTTTTTCAAATAAATAGAAATTCATTTTGATGCTGTTTAAAATCCATTCCTGAACATTCGGGTCCGTTATGGTTTTAAAAAGTTCACGCAGATTGATCACGTGATCTTCGTCAAGATCTGCATGAGAATCCAGAAAGGAAAATCCTTCCATAGAAGATCGATTGAGCGTGATGGAAATAGATTGAGCGGCACGCCCGCCAAAAACGGAGGCCATGATTTCAAGTACATACATCATCCCGAATACGCACGCTGGATGCACATTTGAAGCCGAATGATAATTATATGCAAGCATTGCTTGTACGGGTGGAACAGCTGGCAATTCTGGAATGGGCGTTATATCTACATCAAAACTTTTCAAATCATTGAGCACCAGAGTCTCATGACCCTTCTCTTCGAAAATATGATCATAGAGATAATTAACAATTTTTGGATTTTTGCCACCGGTGTGACCTGCAGCGATAGCCATCAACGGACAAAAATTAGAAACGATAGGATATAAAACAACCAGAAACTTTATGTACTCTTGCTGGTCGATAGTTCCGGCCAGCATGGCTTGAACTTTTTTTGATTTTCCTATCTCAATTTGACTTTGGTTTGTTAATTGATCCAACCTGTCAGAAAAATTCACGGCACACCTCCATTAATTTGTAATAGAACTATTATTCGCTTTAAATTTATTTAACTATTTAATTTTTACGGAAATTAAAATTTAAATTAATACCCATAGAAAAAATAATATTTCAAATATCTCTATAAAAGACAGCCTCCTAAGTTAGTTAATAAATTTCTCACGACAGTTATATTGCTTCTAAAAAATTAAGTCTTTGCTGACGATAATCTTCCAATTGCTCACACAACAAACCAAAGGCATGTCGCAGCTGCTGCAAAATTTCTTCCGGATAAGTTTCTATATCAATTTTTCGTA
>JAULVH010000258.1:0-16416 GCA_032111105.1 Burkholderiaceae bacterium
TGGCAGCGAAAACACCACCATGACTAAGCCACGTATACCGGGTGCAATTTCGAAGTGATCGGACGAGTGCTCTAAATGATGAAGGAAATCGCGATAGAAAGCGGCCTTGCCCTGTTTTTGCAATCCCAGTATGGTGTAAATCTCGCTGCGCGGTTTGTTGGGTAACATGCTGCGCACAAATTTCACATATGCCGACGGCACTTCCATGTCGACCATGAAATAAGCGCGGGTAAATGAAAACAAGGTAGTAATCAAACCCACATCGGCAATTACTGCGTCGAGCAGCAACGCGCCTTTACGTTTGTGTAGTATGGGTATGACGAATGGATATTCGCGGCTACCGTTGATCATTTTTCCTACAATGTAAGCGCCTTTATTTCGATAAAAAAGACTCGATAGCACCTGTATCTGATAATTCGGCTCTAGCGGCATGCCCGCCAAAACAAATTCCAGGCGCGCCATTACTTGCGCGATATCGCCCTCAAGATTGGCGAATTCACCCACCAACTGAAAATTCGTGACCATGCGACGCAAGGCGTGGTGCATACCATCGGTCTGGGGATAATACACACGGTAGGTGGGCGTGCCCTGATCGGGCTCTATATATTCGGTCGAGACGGCTGGCCGTACGAAAATAAAGTCATTATTAAAATACGTGCGATGCAAAATTTTGCAGCACACAGAATTAAAAAATGTCTCCGCCAGTTCGGGCTGACGATGATCCATCAACATACCAATATAGTGCAGCTTTACTTCTCGCCAAACGGTATCTGTCAGTTCGGCTTGTTCGTATTCGTCTTCAAGTAACTGCACGCATTCATCTACTCGCCTGTCATAAAACGCAATACGCTCGCGTGCCTGCGCTTGCGCTTCTTTCCAGGTCATCTGCTCAAAATGCTGACGAGCGGCTTGGCTGGCTTGTCGAAACAAATTGTAGTGCTTGTCAAAACCATCCAATATCACCCGCGCAATATCAAATGCAATTTGAGAAGATAAAAGCTTAGGGAAATGCTGCATAAATTTTTATTTAAAAATCAGGGTGTTTAAGCAAATGAAACACATGCTGTTTTAATTAGGCTGTCTCAGCAAATAATTCGCGACCGATCAACATGCGGCGTATCTCACTAGTACCTGCGCCTATCTCATACAGCTTGGCATCGCGCCACAAACGCCCAACAGGGTATTCATTAATATAGCCATTACCACCCAAGGTTTGTATGGCTTCGCCTGCCATCCAGGTGGCCTTCTCAGCGGAATAAAGAATCGCACCGGCGGCATCTTTACGCAGCGCTCTGATTTCATCGGGAGTTTTTGCGCGATCACACGCTTGTCCTACGGCATACACATAGGCTTTGCACGCCATCATGGTGGAATACATATCAGCGAGTTTTCCTTGCATGAGCTGAAACTCACCTATGGGCTGACCAAACTGCTTACGATCATGCACGTACGGTATTACTGCATCCATGCAGGCTTGCATAATGCCCAACGGCCCACCGGAAAGTACAGCGCGCTCATAATCCAAGCCCGACATTAATACATTCACGCCGCGGCCTAAACCGCCGAGCACGTTTTCTGCCGGCACTTCGCAATTTTGAAAAACTAATTCGCCGGTGTGCGAGCCACGCATACCCAGCTTATCGAGTTTTTGTGCAACCGAAAATCCAGGGAAATCTTTTTCAATTAAAAATGCAGTGATGCCGCGTGGGCCCGCTTCGATATCGTTTTTTGCGTACACCACCAGTACATCGGCATCCGGGCCATTCGTAATCCACATTTTGCTGCCGTTAAGTATCCAGCGATCACCTTTGAATTCGGCGCGCAGTTTCATACTCACGACGTCTGATCCGGCGTTAGGCTCTGACATCGCCAGCGCACCTATGTGCTCGCCCGATATCAGCTTAGGCAAATAGTGTTTTTTCTGATCGTCTGTGCCATTACGACGTATTTGATTCACACATAAATTTGAATGCGCACCGTACGACAAACCTACGGAAGCTGAAGCGCGCGAAATTTCTTCCATCGCCACGATATGCGCCAGATAACCCAGCCCACTGCCACCGAGTGCTTCGTCGACTGTGATGCCCAGCAAACCCAAGTCACCCATCTTGCGCCACAAATCCATAGGAAATTGATCTGTTTTATCAATTTCTGCAGCACGCGGCGCGATTTCTGCTGCTGCAAAATCACGTATCGCTTCACGCAAGGCGGCAATATCATCACCGTGATCAAAACGTAAGCCGGGCAAATCCATCATGACTTTCTCCATCGCTAAATGCGGGGTGGTGATTTAAGCAACGCGACGTGTGCGCGCGACTGCGGCTACGAGCGTGCGATCTATCGTGGGGTCAGCTAACATGCGCTGGCATTTTTCTTCGTGTGCGGCGATTTCAGCCAGAGTGATTTCTATGTCTTCGCGCTGCTGTTCCAGCGCATTACGATGCTGGGCCAATACCGTCAGAAATCTTTGCAGCTGCGCTGCTGAATCCTTGGGTGACTCATACATATCCACCAAATCTTTGATCTCGGAGAGCGTCAGACCTAAACGCTTGCCGCGCAAGGTCAGCTTTAAGCGAGTGCGGTCGCGTGCGCCATAAATACGAATACGACCACCCGTACCTTCGCGACTCGGACTAATCAAGCCCTGATCTTCATAAAAACGGATAGCCCTGGGGGTGATGTCAAATTCCCGCGCCAACTCGGTGATGGTGTAAGTGACCATAAGTAATGAGGGGTAAAATGCCGTTTACGTAAACGTCAACTAAACCTCTATTGTAAGGGCGACTCCAAGCAATTGGAAAGCTCGCCCAACGCAAACTTGAACGTAAACCCTAACGCAAACCGCAACGACGGCATTTATCCATGAATCCTCAGGAATCCGAACTCCATTACCCCTTAGGCGATACGCTTCCCGAAACCGGAACGTGCATGCAGGTCGCCCCCGGCGTTAACTGGCTGCGCATGCCGCTGCCCTTCGCGCTAAATCACATCAATCTCTGGTTGCTAGAAGATCAACGCATTGAGGCTGATGGGTCTATTAAGAAGGGATGGACGATAGTTGACTGCGGGATTGCCGCTGACACTACGCGCCAAGCATGGGAGCAGATTTTTGCGCATGAGTTGCAGGGTCTGCCTGTATTCAGAATCATCGTCACGCATTGCCATCCGGATCACGTCGGTTTATCTGCGTGGCTGTGCCAGCGCTGGCAAGCGCCTTTAATGATGACGGTGGGCGAATACGCCTTTGCGCGCATGATGTCTGCCGGACTACCTGGTGCTGATGGCCCATCGATGGTGCCTCATTTCAAACAGCACGGGCTCACTGATCGTGCAATGCTGGATCAGCTAGAGGGACGTAAAGACTACTACCCTGCACTCGTGCCCGCTGTGCCACATTCGTTTTTGCGATTAGAAGAAAATCAACCCGTGTCTATAAATGGGCGTGAGTGGCGCGTTATTACGGGCACCGGTCACTCTCCAGAACATGCGGCACTGTATTGTGAATCATTGAATGTATTGATTTCAGGTGACATGGTGCTGCCTCGCATCTCAACCAATACCTCGGTGTTTGCCATAGAACCCGAGTCAGATGCGGTAGGAAATTTTTTAGACTCACTGAAAAAATTTAACGCGCTACCAGATGATGTTTTAGTTTTACCTTCGCACGGCAAACCGTTTACCGGCATACACAAACGCATAGCGCAATTAAACACCCATCACGCAGAACGATTAGACGAAGTGCGGCTAGCCTGCGCAACACCACAATCGGCAGCAGACATCGTACCCATCATGTTTCCCCGCTCGCTCGATGCACATCAGATCAGCTTTGCTATGGGCGAAGCGCTCGCGCATTTGTACCGCCTTTTTTATGCTGGAGAACTGTTGCGTGTAACAGGTACTGACGGCGTGGTTCGTTTTTCAACACTGTAAGCATTTAGCCACTATTTATCACGCTGCGCTAAACAAACTATTTTTTGACTATCAAGATCAACACGACGACACGCTTAAAGCAAACCAATCAATAACAATTTTTATAAAATTATAAAAATATAAAAATAAAAATGAACAAAAAATAAAGGAATTTTTTAAAAAAATAGCAAAAATTGAGCTTAGACAAAAAGTAGCTCATTAACCTACTGACTATCACTCGCCAAAGTGTGATAGTTGGTTTATGAAAGCTCAACTTGAACGCTTGGAATTCAGCAAACGACTGCAACAAGCGCTACATAATGCCGGTTATTCTCCCAATAGCCCCACGCGATTAGCGCGAGAATTCAATCTCCGTTTCGCAGGTCAGCCTGTTTCCGTGCATGCCGCTCGCAAATGGCTGCAAGGCGAATCTATTCCTACGCAAGAAAAATTGCGTGCGCTGGCCGAGTGGTTAGATGTGCCTACTGATTGGCTGCGCTTTGGTAATGTCGACAGTCACTCTAGTAAAACGAAATCCGAATCACTCTCATCGCTAGACACACAAGCTATTGCAAGCATGCAGCACCTTGATGAACATCACAAAATGCTGGTCCGTGAATTTATCCGCCTGCTAAGCCGGATTTCAAAAAAGAAGTAATTCTCATTAAATACAGCCAGTAAATCGTTTCCAAACTCCGGAAGCACTGATTAAATAAAAAACGAGACGTTTCTTGAGTTATGCACCAAGCTAACCCGTTGATTTACTTTGTCCCGCTTCGCACAGCTGCGCTGGCTCGCCATAAAATTCACCATAAATCAGCATCTCCCTAGGTACTTGCCAGCTCGCGCAAATAGCGCAAACCGGGAATAGCCCGACTGCCGTACCACGACAACATCTCCCCATCCACTAATCGTACGGGCTTGCCTGTTTGACGCTCTAGCGCGTCCACATGAGCAGTCGTAAACCGATACGGCTCAGAAGAGAGCAAAATCTCATCGATCACATTCAACATCGTCGCATCCCAGGTAAATACCGGATAGCGCGCTTCTGAATCCGCCAGCCACTGCTGCCAGCCTATGAGTGCAAGCATGCGCGCAATATAGGTATCACGCGAAACCGTCATCCACGGATCCTGCCAAATGCAATACAGAACTCGATGAGTAGCGCGCAACGGCGCAGCAGATGAAACGGCCTTAGTCAAAGCATCGTACTCTCGCTCAAAACGCTCGCATAGCAGATTAGCTTCACGTTCTTTGCGAAAAATTCCGCCTAACAAACGATATAAATCCAGGTTATCCCTGGGGGTCATGGGGTGAGTCACAATGACGTTGGGCACAATATCAACCAGTGCCTCGACAGTGGGCTTTTCGTTTTCGTCGATATTTACGACCAGATGCGTAGGTGAGAGCCGGCGTATCTTTTCAAGATTAACGTCTTTGGTTCCACCCACTTTGGGAATCACAGCAACTGAAGATTGCGGATGTATACAAAACCCGGTTCGACCGACCACACGATCTGCCAGACCCAAATCACATAATAATTCTGTGATCGAAGGCACCAGAGACACTATGCGAACAGCACTACCCGGATGTACCTGTGCATGTACCTTACCTAGTGCGTCAACCAGCTCAAACATCGGAATGCGGATGATCGCCGAAAGCAGCTTTGTACGGTGCCTTAGCCATCAGGCGGTCATACAACCAGTTGGGTAGCAAACGTAGACACCACGATACACCGCGCATTTGCCAGGGAATCACGGCATAGCTGCGCCCCCGACGTATGACGTCCGCGGCTAATCGCGCAAAGCGTGGTGCAGCCATAAGAAATGGCATGGGATAGCGATTAACCTTGGTCATGGGCGTATCTATATAGCCCGGCGCTATTGTGACTACACGTATGCCATGCGGTTTCAATTCAATTCGCAAGGATTCACAATAGCTCATCACAGCCGCCTTGGATGCACAATAGGCTTCAGCACCTGGCAAACCGCGGATGCCCGCAACGCTGCCTATGCCGACCAAACGCAAATCGCGATTACCCTCTGCTGCTTGTGATTTCATGGCATCGATGAATGGCGCAAACGTGGCCACGGTTGCCATTAAATTAGTTTGAAGTATGGATGCAAAAACCGGCAGATCTTCCGCGCGCTCGGTCAGGGTGCCGTATGAAATACCTGCATTGGCAATCACTATATCGATACCCTCGGCGCGGCGTAAAAAATTTTGCGCTGCTGCTCGTAAGGCCGCATGATCATTTACATCAACCGCATAAATAAAATGTCGGCTTGCATTAGGCAAGGAATCAACTACCGCTTGTAGCGCTGATTCGCGACGCGCGAGTAAACCTAGCTGAGCACCCCGCGCCGCAAATTCACGCGCTAACGCTGCACCTATGCCACTAGAGGCACCTGTAATAAAAACCCGCAGCATTAGCGGAGCTGCCTCATTTTTTCTTAGCAAGGAGTGCATCCATCACTTGCAAGGTCGCCGCATTTAATGCCTGCTCTGACTGACCACGCAACGCAGTGCCAACTATCGATGGCGATGTAATGTACTGACCATCAATGACAACGGTAGGTACGCCATCAATACGATAGGCTTCCATCAGTTGACGCACACGATTAACTTTGGATTGAACAGTGAACGAATTAAAGGTTTCGAGAAATTTCTTTTTATCGACGCCTTGTTTCTCGATGAACTCAACAATCTGTTCTTCTTTGTCTAGCTTTTGTCTGGCCACATGCACGGCCTCAAATACGGCGCGATGGACATCAAAGCGGTTCATGACCTCGAGCGTGAAATAGAGCTTTTGCTGAGGAATAAACGATTCGCGAAAACCTACAGGCACACGACGAAATACGATGGTGTCACCGCGTTTTTTTACCCACTCTGCCAATGCAGGCTCAAAGGCAAAACAGTGCGGGCAGTTGTACCAAAAAAATTCCAACACCTCGATTTTTTTACCGGTGTCGGTGGGCTGTGGCGTTTGCAGACGCTGGTATTCCATACCTTCAACCGGCTCAGTCGGCGTAGCCGCCACCGAAAATGCCATTAATCCAAAACTAGCTGCCACTAGCCAGTGGCTTAGTTGCTTTATCAGACGCATGATTTCCTCTGGGTTGATTGACTTACTCTACGTAAAAACGAGAGAGCGTCAGATGTAATCGAAAAAAGTTACCTGGGTACTTTGACTACGGCCGCATCGACGCCGTTGTCTGACAAGCGCACGCGCGCGCGATTCATTGCTTCAATATCTGAAAATGGCCCTACGCGCACCCGATACAAGGTGCCTAATTCTGATTTGCGCTCGGCTATTGTGGCCGCTACTCCCATTAACGCCAGCTTAGCCTTGGTTGCGTCGGCATCATTCATCTCTCTAAACGCACCAGCCTGTAAATAATAAGTAAAGCCTTCAGGCTGAGGGGCTGGGGCTACGCTAGTGGCAGGCACACTCGGTGCGGAGGCGCTCGGTGCTGGCGCCGTGGGTGACGATGCGCTGGATTGTGTTGAGCTAGCCGCAGCAGATTTTTCAGGGCGTGATTTTTCTGTCGCTGGCGATGTGGCCTGATTTGCAGGGGCCGGAGCAGTTTCCGTTTTCGCTGTGTCTGTTTTAGCTGCTTCGGCTTTCGCTGCCTTGGCTGATTTAGCCGGAGGCGGCGGAGCCGCTGGCTCGACTATGGTGCTTTTTTCTGGCGCGGCAGGTTCTTCATCGTTGATGCGTTCACGACGTTCCCGCGCGCCGCCTGGCATGGTCTTGTTGGGATCGCCCAATTCACCCGCGGGTTGCGTTTGCTTACTTAGTTTGTCGACAAACGGCAAAGGCGTTTTCAGGATAGTCATGGCGACCCAAACCGCCACCGTCAGACCCACTATCAATCCGACGATGACACCCGTGACAGTGCCGCCGTGTTGCCAGCGGCGTACTCGTGCAAGTGCATGTAATGGCAGAGGCATAGCGTTCATTATTTACATTCGGGATGGCGCAGATACGCCTATCAATTCAAGGCCATTTTTTATGACATCGCGCGTCGCCAGCAAAAGCGACAAGCGCGCTAGCTTCAGAGATTCATCATCGACCAGCACACGCTCTGCATTGTAGTAGCTATGCAATTCTCCGGCGAGGTCACGCAAATAAAACGCTACCTGATGCGGGCCAAGTTCCTCAGCGGCTTTTTTCAGCACATCAGGATACTCGGCCAGGGTAGCCATCAGACTGGCTTCACGCGCCGCAGTCAGGGGGCTAACATCGACATTTTTTAAAACGCTGACATCACCCGCCCATTGATTCAGTACCGAGCATATACGCGCATGGGCATATTGCACGTAGTAAACCGGATTTTCATCCGATTGTGCCAGCGCCAAATCAACATCAAATACAAACTCTGTATCTGCTTTACGCGAGATAAGAAAAAAACGTACCGCATCGCGACCGCGCGTTAAATCACGCTGACCTTGCTCATCAACTGCTGCATCACCAGCCGACCATTCAATTAAATCACGCAAGGTGACATACGAACCGGCGCGCTTGGAAATTTTTACTTCTTCGCCGTTCTTCATCACTGTCACCATCTTGTGCAGCACATACGATGGATAGCCTTGCGGTATACCGACACCAGCCGCCTGCAAGCCGGCGCGCACACGCGCTATGGTTCCGTGATGATCACTGCCTTGCACATTAATGACCTGATGATAGCCACGCTGCCACTTAGTGATGTGGTACGCGACATCCGGCACAAAATAGGTATAGGTGCCGTCGGATTTTTTCATCACGCGGTCTTTGTCGTCGCCGTAGTCAGTGGTGCGCAACCACAGCGCGCCCTCATGTTCAAAGGTTTTATTGGCTGCGATTAACGCGGCCACGGCAGCGTCTACTTTGCCTTCGGTATAGAGCGAGGACTCGAGATAATAATTATCAAAGCGTACGCCAAAGGCTTGCAGATCTAAATCTTGTTCGTGACGCAGATAAGTCACTGCAAAGCGACGTATCGATTCCAAATCATGCACATCACCGGAGGCAGTAACTGGCTCGCCGTTGGCGGCCGACACGGTTTTTTTAGCTAAAAAATCAGTCGCAATATCTGCGATGTAATCACCGTTGTAAGCAGATTCTGGCCAGGTGACGTCGCCGGGTTTATGTCCCAATGCACGTGCCTGCACCGAGCTGGCTAAGGTAGCGATTTGAACGCCGGCATCGTTGTAATAAAACTCACGCAGCACTTCATAACCCTGCGCTTCTAGTAGCGCGCAGATAGCGTCACCTAACGCACCCTGACGACCATGGCCCACATGCAGCGGGCCAGTGGGATTGGCCGACACAAACTCAACCAACACCTTGCTGCCCTGCGCATCATTACTAAAACCGTAGCACTGCGCATCTTTAAATATCTGATGAATAACGTCTTGCTTAGCCGCCAAGGCCACGCGCACATTAATAAAGCCGGGCCCGGCAATCTCGAGCGCATCAATTAAGCCTGCGCGCGCTGGATTACTCATCACAGCATCCACCATGGCTTGCGCCAATTCACGGGGATTTTTTTTCAGAGGCTTGGCGATCTGCATTGCAACCGTACACGCTAAGTCGCCATGGCTAGGGTCGCGCGGGCGCTCAAGCGCAATTGCCGGAGCAGGCACCTCACTGCCGGCCAGCAGCTGCGCCACGGCCTGCTCAAAAAGTATCGCTACGTGCGCTTTATGTCGGGATTGCATCGATGGGAGTCCGTTTCGCAGCCAAAGATGGCGCAAGGAAAAGCAGCGATTATACCGGCAGGAATGTTGCCAGATTCGACCATGCGCCAGATACCACCCAGGATGTGTGCGAGGTTGGCAATCCGCCCCGCCCACCCGTGCTGGCCGTAAAAAGAGGACGCCCGCGGGGCGAGCGTCCCAGAGAGGAGATAGTGCTGGTACTTCTTTGCTCTGTGCCGCAGTGCGGCACACCAAAAGCATCCTGCAACCGACCCTGTATGTCAACTAAATATTACACAAGAAAAGTAAACATTAGTTGACATAGTCGGCACCCGGCCCTAGAGTACTTTGGTCGATGATGCGGGCAATGTGCCCCAAGCCACAGAACACTATGAATCTGCTGAACCACTACACGCGCAAGCTCACCTCCCGCATGACGTCGGAGTGGATGCCCTTTGCCGATGTAGCCACTGCCGAATTACCCCTGCCGCGCTTGTTGCGGCTGTCTATGTTCCAGCTTTCTATCGGGCTGGCGACGGCTCTATTAGTAGGAACTCTGAACCGGGTAATGATCGTGGAGCTGGGCGTGCCGGCCTGGTGGGTCGCCATCTCGGTTGCGCTGCCGCTGGTATTTGCTCCGCTCAGAGCCTTAATTGGTCATCGGTCAGACACCCACCGATCAGCACTGGGCTTGCGCCGCCTTCCCTATTTGTGGATAGGCACATTGCTGTTATTTGGTGGTTTGGCCATTATGCCGTTCGCATTGTTAGCACTTACTACTCAGCAAGCCCACATGGTGTGGGTAAGTCGCGTAGGCGCTGCCCTCGCCTTCCTGCTGGTGGGTGCCGGCATGCAAGTCACGCAAACGGCGGGCCTGGCTCTGGCCACCGACCTGGCCACACCAGAAACACGACCACGCGTGGTGGCGCTGATGTACACCATGCTGCTGTTGGGTCTGGTTGGCAGCGGTGCCTTGTTTGGTTGGCTGCTGACCGATTTCAGCCCATTGCGACTCATACAAGTGGTGCAAGGCTCGGCCGTAGCGGTTATCTGGCTCAATCTCAATGCCCTCTGGAAGCAAGAAGCTTTAAACCGCCAACGCGCCAAAGAAGCCACGCTCGAAAACGATTTCTCCAGCCAGTGGCGCGAGTACGTAGGCCGCCCGGGCGTCAAACGATTTTTGTGGACTCTGGGTCTGGGTACCTGCGCGTTCAACATGCAAGACATCATTCTTGAGCCCTACGGCGCCCAGGTTTTACATCTCGGCGTGGGAGCAACCAGCTTACTGACTGCACTGACGGCGTGCGGATCGCTGGTGGCTTTTGCCATAGCCGCCAAGATGCTCACGCGTGGTGTAGACGCAGTACGTTTAGCCGCGCTGGGCGCGGTAGTGGGCTTGCCTGCATTTGCTCTGGTGATTTTTTCCGGGCCACTCGAAGCCCCAATGATATTTCGGGCTGGTGCTTTTCTGATAGGCGTAGGCGGCGGACTATTTTCAGTCGGCACGCTCACGATGGCGATGAGTCTGCAACGTGGCGAAGATGCCGGCCTGGCACTCGGTGCCTGGGGTGCGGTGCAAGCGACTGCAGGCGGTGCCTCAGTTGCTTTGGGTGGCGTACTCAAAGACGTGATCGGTGCTATGGCCACCGCGGGCTGGTTAGGTGAAAGTCTGATGTCACCTGTGACGGGTTATAGCTTTGTGTATCACATAGAAATGTATTTGTTATTTGGCGTGTTGATCGCTATCGGTCCACTGGTTAGGAACGATACACGGCCAACGCGCTCGCAGGACCAGAAGTTCGGCTTAGCTGACCTCCCTGGATAAACGGAATTCATCTGTAGGCTGCTTTGTAAGTGCGAGCGCGATAGCGCCGCAGTAAATGAAGCCGCTAGTCGTAGTGCAGCATGAATCACTGAACAAGTTTGCGGGCTGGCTGCACTCTGGCCGCTCACAACAAAAGCAATTAGGGAGATGCTGATTTATGGTGAATTTTATGGAGAGCCAGCGCAGCTGTGCGACGCGGGGCAAAGTAAATCGACGGGTTAGCTTGGCTCCTAACTCAAGAAACGTCTCGTTTTTTATTTAATACGTGCTTCCTTAGGAGACCTCTCATGCAAACAGGCGCAATTACCCAATACATAGACGTGGCTCAGCTCGTTTTATATATGTTTTGGATTTTCTTTTTCGGTTTGATTTATTACCTGCTGCAAGAAAACCATCGCGATGGTTATCCGCTGGATCCAGGTACAGGTCGCGACACCAAAATGGACGGCTGGCCGCCTATTCCTAGTCCTAAGACCTATAAATTAGCCAATGGCGACGAAGTGGTTATGCCTTATCCGCTGACTGGCCCAGAGTTTTTGCAAGCCACACCCAGACATCGCTGGTTAGGTTCGCCGATAGAGCCTACAGGTAATCCTTTGTTGGCTGGCATAGGCCCCGGCGCCTGGGCTAATCGTGCAGACGTTCCGGATCACACACCCGAAGGCGCGGCAAAAATTGTGCCCCTGCGTGTGAATCCTGAATACCACGTAGCGCATCAAGATAACGATCCACGCGGCCTGCCAGTAATTGGTGCAGATAATGAAGTCGCTGGTACCGTGCATGAGCTGTGGATGGATAAATCAGAAATGCTGTTTCGCTACATAGAAGTCAAACTCAATGATGCCGATCGTACCGTTCTACTGCCGATACCGTTTGCCCGTATCACCGAAGAATATGTAAAAGTGCATGCGATTTTGGCGCATCAATTTGCTGATGTTCCGGGACATCGCGAAGCCGATGAAGTCACCATGCTGGAAGAAGAAAAAATTGCGGCCTACTATGGTGCCGGCACGTTGTATGCCACACCTGAACGTCAGGAACCGCTGGTATGAAGCCGCACCATGAGCATGAGTTCGAAGCGGCGCTGGGTCTGCCTGAATCCCTGCCCGCTGGCGAACTCATACTCTGGCAAGGCAGCCCTGATTGGAAACGATTGGCGGTGGATGCTTTTCATGTCCAACGCCTGACGTTTTACTTCATAGGCATGCTGTTGCTGCAAGTGGTGTTGTCATGGGATACCACTGTTTCTCTAGGCATCAATCTGGGTGCGCTAACGATTAGTGGTTCATTGGCCGCTATTGCTATTGGACTGTTGGCGCTAACGGCCAAACTGTCCGCCAGCACCACCATGTACACAATCACAAACAAACGTATCGTCATGCGCATCGGTATCGTGCTGACACTGTCGTTTAATTTGCCTTTGCGCTGGATACAGTCAGCCAACGTCAAAAAAAATAATGATGGATACGGCGATATCGCTCTCGAATTAAAAGGTGAAGATCGCATCGCGTATCTGCATCTGTGGCCGCATGCGCGCCCTTGGCATATAAATAATCCCCAGCCTTTACTTCGTAACATCGCCGATATAGAACTCGTCGGTAAATTACTGCACGACGCCTGGCTGCAACGCCAGCAAGAGATAGAAAACGCACCTGCTCCTAATGTCACTAGTCTGCCAGTGCGTATGCCTGCCGCAGCGTTTGCGCGATGAAAAATTTGCCTCCCATGAGCTGGAGTGGCCATATGCGCCGCGAACTCAATCCAGCCATCGTTATTGGTTTGTTCGCGCTGATATGCGTGGCACTCATAGTGTGGGTACGTGCATCAACACCGAACACCTCGAACGACATCATCGCGCCTACGCAGATACTTCTACTGCGCTTTGTGGATCAGCCCGATGGCTCGATTAATGTGATTGATACATCCACCGAAAAAGTCGTAGAAAATTTTCAGGGCGAACAAGGTTTCTTGCGCGGCACCTTGCGCGCTTTAGTACGTGAACGAAAATTACGCGGCGTCGATACAGCCACCGAACGCACATTTGAATTGATCGCTCACAGCGGCGGTCGACTCACATTGCGTGACCCGGCAACGGGCTTTTCCATCGCCCTGGAATCTTTCGGCTCCACCAATACGGCCGTCTTTGCACGCCTGATTCACTAATGAGCACATTATGAAAACTCCGAAAGCCATAGTCATCGGTAGCGGCTTCGGAGGCTTGGCTGCGGCTATACGCCTTTCTTGCAAAGGCTATGACGTCGAGATTGTCGAAAAACTCGATATGCCGGGTGGTCGTGCGTATGTGCACAAACAAGATGGCTTTACCTTTGATGCTGGCCCCACCATCATCACCGCGCCGCAATTACTCGAAGAATTGTGGACGCTGTGCGGCAAAAATATGTCCGACGACATCACACTCAAAGCGATGGAGCCTTTTTATCGCATACGCTTTGATGATGGCAGCTGGTTTGATTACAGCGGCGATGAAGAAACTATGCGACGCGAAATTGCGCGTTTTAATCCAGCCGATTTAGCTGGCTACGATCGTTTCGTTAAAGCCGCCGATCAAGCGTGTCAGTTGGGGTTTGAAGAATTAGGTGGCTTGGCCTTTAACAGCGTCGGTGATTTGTTAGCTGCTGTACCCAGCATGCTGCGCATGAAGGCCTGGGAGAGTTTGTATACCCTGGTTGCGCGTCACATCAGTGATCCCAAGCTGCGCATGGTGTTTAGCTTTCATCCTTTACTCATAGGCGGCAACCCGTTTTCTGTAACGCGTGTTTACAGCTTAATCAACACGCTAGAGCGTCGCTGGTGCGTGCACTGGGCGATGGGTGGCACTGGCCAATTAATCAAAGGTTTGGTGGGCTTGTTAAATGCACGCGGTGTTAGCGTGCGCTGCAATGCCGCTGTTACACAGATACATGTTGAAAATGGTCGCGCATGCGGAGTCACGCTTGAAAATGGTGAACGCTTGAATTCCGATATCGTCGTCTCCAATGGGGACGCCGCATGGACGTATAAAAATCTGGTGGGGTCGCAACATCGCTCGCACTGGACTGATCGCAAAATAGAAAAAAGTAAGTATTCCATGAGTTTGTTTGTCTGGTATTTCGGTACACGCAAACGCTATGACGATGTGCCGCATCACATGATTATGCTGGGGCCGCGCTATCGTGAATTACTCGATGATATTTTTAAGAATCTGCATCTGGCTGATGATTTCAGTTTGTATCTGCATCGACCAAGTGCCAGCGATCCTTCTGTAGCTCCCGAAGGCCATGACGCGTTTTATGTGTTGGCACCCGTGCCGCATCTGGGTAGCGGAACCGACTGGCAGCAACAAGCCGAAGCTTTTCGTCAGGCGATACAAACCTATCTGGAAAAAACTGTACTGCCTGATTTGGGCGAAGAAATTGTCACTAGCAAGTTAATGACGCCACAAGATTTTCACGATCGCCTTTGGTCATACAAAGGCGCCGCATTCGGACTTGAGCCACTGCTGTTACAGAGTGCCTGGTTTCGACCACACAATCGCAGCGAAGATGTCGAAGGTTTGTACATGGTGGGTGCCGGCACCCATCCGGGTGCTGGTGTGCCCGGTGTACTGATGTCTGCGAAAGCTATGTCTACGGTGGTGCCCAATGTCTGATCATTCATCCACGCCCGCTATTGATCTCGCTCTGTGCGAAGAACTGATGCGCGGCGGCTCGAAATCGTTTTTTGCTGCCAGCAGTTTGCTGCCGCAACGCATACGCATTCCTGCGATTGCGCTGTATGCGTTTTGTCGTGTTGCTGATGATGCGATTGATGAGCATACCGATGACGTGTATGCCATGCAAAAGCTGAGAACTCGGCTGGAGAATATTTATTTAGGTGAACCTGGCGGTGTGGTTGAAGACCGCGCCATGGCTATGGTCGTGCATCGTTATGGATTGCCGCGCGAATTACCTGAAGCTCTGCTTGAAGGTTTTGCATGGGACGCTGAAGGTCGCGAATATGAAACGATAGACGACTTGCATCACTACTGCGCACGTGTTGCAGGTAGCGTGGGAGCCATGATGGCCATGATCATGGGTGTCAAAGATACGCATGCGTTAGCGCGTGCCTGCGAACTGGGCAATGCTATGCAACTGACTAATATTGCGCGCGATGTGGGTGAAGATGCGCGTCGTGGTCGTTTGTATTTACCGCGCCGCTGGATGCGCGAAGCAGGCCTTGATCCGGATGCCTGGTTGCGCTCGCCTGTTTTTAATGAGGCTTTGGGCAATGTGATTGGTCGTGTGCTGCTAGAAGCAGATCGTCTGTATCAGTTAGGTAGTACTGGTATTGCCTGCTTGCCGCGCGATTGTCGTGGTGCGATTTTGGCAGCAGCGACTATTTATGGAGAGATCGGTCGTGTGATATCAGACCGCGGCATGAACTCAGTGGATGAACGAGCAGTGGTTGGCAGTGCCCGCAAACTCACCTTGCTGTGCTTAGCTAAGGCCCGCGCGCAATTTCCTCATCGCTGCGATACCACTCATGCTTTACCTGCGATTGAGTTTCTCACCACAGCCTGTCATATCACTCCGGTCAGAGCGCCGGGCGCACTACCGCAACGCAGTTTTGATCAGCGCTGCGAATGGGTGATTGATTTGTTTGAGCGACTGTCTACGCCGGGTCGGCAAACATAGGCCTGCCAGCAGGCTGTTGAGGTGGACACCCTTACACGAATGCACTGATTAAATAAAAAGCTGATATTTCTCGATTTACAAACCCAAGCTAAGCTCTTTATTTGCATGGCTTAGCGTCCACTGCTGCGCTGGCTCGCCATAAAAATCACAATAAATCAGCATCTGCCTAAAACACCGGCACTAAAAAATAATTGCCTCAACAGCAATGAAATATGGCCGAAACATCCCCAAAAAACGTAAAAACTAACTAAATAGCGCTTTTAGTTAAAGTACACTAGCACTAAAATACACTTTTAGTGCTAATTGTGCGTTATGAACGTCCCT
>JAULVH010000259.1:0-5002 GCA_032111105.1 Burkholderiaceae bacterium
AACGCGGCTGTTCTCTTCGCAGCCCTAGCGTATCTGGGATAATCGCGTTTTACGTCTGCACACTTCTTAGAACTTAGATACCTCATGGCTCAAACACCCAAAGTCGCGCTCATTACCGGCATTACAGGACAAGATGGCGCGTATCTCGCCGAATTTTTGTTAAAAAAAGGCTATGTCGTCCACGGCATTAAGCGTCGCAGTTCGCTATTTAATACTGACCGTATAGATCATCTCTACAAAGATCCGCACGTCGACGAAAGAAAATTCATACTGCATTACGGTGATTTGACTGACAGCACCAATCTGATACGCATCGTACAAAACGTCAAACCTGATGAAATTTATAATCTGGCGGCACAAAGTCATGTGGCGGTGAGTTTTGAAGAGCCCGAATACACTGCCAATGCCGATGGCATAGGGGCACTTCGATTACTAGAAGCGATACGTATTTGTGGGTTAGAAAAAACTACCCGCTTTTACCAAGCATCAACCAGCGAACTGTATGGCTTAGTTCAAGAGACACCGCAAAAAGAAACCACACCGTTTTATCCACGCAGCCCCTACGCTGTTGCCAAACTATATGCTTATTGGATTACAGTAAATTATCGTGAAGCCTATGGTATCTACGCGTGTAACGGCATACTGTTTAATCACGAAAGCCCGATACGCGGTGAAACATTCGTTACGCGCAAAATCACTCGCGCACTCGCACGCATAGTGCTCGGCTTACAAGATTGTCTGTACCTTGGTAACTTATCAGCACTACGCGATTGGGGACACGCCAAAGACTACGTAGAAATGCAATGGCTGATGCTGCAGCAAGACGTCGCAGAAGATTTCGTCATTGCCACGGGCGTGCAATACAGCGTTAGAGAATTTGTAGACTTTGCTGCTAAAGAGCTAGGCGTAACGCTTGCCTTTGAAGGTGAAGGTGAAAATGAAATCGCACGCATTACTGCAGTAAATAATGTCGATGCCAAATGCAAAGTTGGCGACACCGTAGTGCGTATTGATCCGCGTTATTTCCGGCCTACCGAAGTTGAAACCCTGCTGGGCGATCCAACCAAAGCCAAACAAAAACTCGGCTGGA
Source organism: Burkholderiaceae bacterium (assembly GCA_032111105.1). Classification (GTDB taxonomy): domain Bacteria; phylum Pseudomonadota; class Gammaproteobacteria; order Burkholderiales; family Burkholderiaceae_D; genus Pernthalerella. The sequence continues at coordinate 1,091 of JAULVH010000259.1, forward strand.
CACCCGTCACGACATTGCAGCAATTAGTCAGTGAAATGGCGCAGAGTGATTTTACCTCCGCCAAACGCGATAGCCTAATCAAACGACATGGCTTTCAAACCTTTGATCATCACGAATAATTTACCTCCATGAATAAATCTGCAAAAATTTTTGTAGCGGGTCATCGCGGCATGGTGGGCAGCGCCTTGGTGCGGTCACTGCAATCCAAAGGCTACACCAACGTTATTACCGCTACCCGCGATCAACTTGATTTGCTTGATCAAAAAAATGTTTATGCATTTCTGGAAAATGAGCGTCCTGAGTATATTTTTATCGCTGCTGCTAAAGTGGGCGGCATACATGCTAACAATACTTATCGCGCAGATTTTATTTTTCAAAATCTCAGTATTGAAACCAACTTAATTCACGGTGCTCATCTGGCAGGCATACAAAAATTAATGTTTTTAGGCAGCAGCTGTATTTACCCGCGTGAGTGCCCGCAACCGATCAAAGAATCGTATTTGCTGACCGGCCCGCTAGAACCCACCAATGAAATGTATGCCATCGCTAAAATTGCGGGCATTAAATTGTGTGACGCCTACAATCAACAATACGGTCGTCAGTACGTGAGCGCCATGCCGACCAATCTCTATGGCTTGAACGACAACTACGATCTTAACAACTCGCACGTGTTACCAGCACTCATACACAAAGCACACAAAGCCAAACTCGCAGGCGATAAAACATTTTCGGTCTGGGGTACGGGTACGCCTAAGCGCGAATTTTTATATGCCGATGACCTGGCTGACGCTTGTACATTTTTAATGGAAAGCGATTACACAGGCTCGTTGTTAAATATTGGTACTGGCGTTGATCAGACCATACGCGAACTCGCTGAAACCGTACTTGATGTCGTGGGTTTTACAGGGCAATTAGAATTCGATAGCAGTAAGCCCGATGGCACGCCACGCAAGCTGCTGGATGTCTCTGCACTAAATGCGCTGGGCTGGAAAGCACGCACTCCACTCAAAGATGGCATTGCTGTGAGCTATAAAGATTTTCAAGCGCGCTATCCTAATTAATATTGTCCTTTATTGGCTGAGCTGTTTTAAAAATTTTGTTGGTTCTTGCAAGAAGCTAGTAGCGTTGGGTACTGAGCGACATGAAATTCGCTACCGTCGAATCACCAAACCCTACACTGCGGCTTCTACCTTTGTGGAGTTTGCATATAGCTTGCAAATTTTGCAGAGTCCTGCATTGCTTCAGCATCATCAATTTTTTGTTGTGCTGCAAGTTGCGACTCAGTCGTGCTATCCAAAATCTTGAGATCAATGCGGCCAACTGGCAGCGTTGCTGGATTTTGAGGATCAATTTTTACTCGCACTGTTTTCATAATGCTATTGAAAGTAAGTCAACCAACTATGCTCGTCAATTCGTCTCCACCAAATCCTCAATAACTCTTCCTTTCTGAGCACTCGCTTGGCCAAACCAGTAATCACCCGCCAAAAGTGTCAATTTTAATTGACGCTAAAAACTGTCACGGGCACAATCGCTCGCATGGCTCGCCCATCCTTATCCACCGTTGCCGAATTGCTAAAGCCTATCACCTGGTTTCCGCCCATGTGGGCGTTTGCCTGCGGCGCGATTTCCTCTGGGGTATCGCCGGAGGGTAAGTGGCCGATTATCGTGACAGGCGTTGTGTTAGCCGGCCCTATGGTGTGCGCTAGTAGTCAGGCGGTGAATGACTGGTTTGACAGGCACGTAGATGCAATTAACGAACCTCAGCGCCCTATACCCTCAGGCCGTATGCCGGGTTACTGGGGTTTGTATATAGCTTTAATTTGGACAGGTTTGTCTCTATTAGTTGCCACGCTACTGGGCGAGTGGGGATTTAGAGCAGCGGTATTGGGTTTAGTGCTGGCCTGGGCCTATAGCGCGCCGCCGATACGGCTAAAAGAAAACGGTTGGTTGGGCAATGCGGCGTGTGGACTTTCGTATGAAGGGCTGGCCTGGGTGACAGGCGCGGCTGTTATGGCGGGCGGCGAAATGCCTGATTCACGCTCTTTACTGCTAGCATTGCTGTACAGCATCGCTGCGCATGGAATCATGACCTTAAATGACTTCAAGTCTGTTGAAGGTGATAAGCAAATGGGCGTGCGTTCCTTACCCGTGATGCTAGGAGTGAACAGCGCCGCGCATACCGCCTGCCGCGTGATGATCGTGCCGCAATTAGCGGTCATTTTGCTGCTGTTTAGTTGGAACAACATTGTGCAAGCACTGGTGGTAATCATGCTGGTGCTCGGGCAACTGCAGTTAATGCAGCGTTTTGTGGCCTCGCCCACAGAACGCGCAATCAAACTGTCGGCCTTTGGTGTGCCTTTACTTGTAACTGGAATGATGGTCTCAGCCTTTGCGCTGCGTGGACTGATGGAATAACAAAATGAATGAAAAAGCATTTGGCTGGACTGAAATTATTCGCTTGGGACTAGTACAAGCTTCCTTAGGCGCTATCGTTGTGTTGATGACGTCTACACTCAATCGCATCATGGTGGTTGAGCTGACTTTGCCTGCCTTATTACCCGGCGCATTGGTGGCATTACATTATTTGGTGCAGGTATCGCGTCCACGTATGGGGCACGGATCAGATCTGGGTTCACGTCGCACACCCTGGATCATGGGCGGCATGGTGATACTGGCAGCAGGTGCACTAGCGGCTAGTTTTTCAACGACGTTAATGGCTGACTCACCTGCTCTGGGCATCATTGTTGCCACCGCCGGTTTTATCATGATTGGTTTGGGAGTAGGCGCTGCGGGTACCTCGTTACTCGTGCTACTTGCCATGCGTGTTGAGGGCCAAAAACGCGCTGCTGCCGCCACCGCTGTGTGGGTGATGATGATCGTTGGGTTTGCTGTCACTGCTGGTGCAGCCGGCAAACTGCTCGATCCCTATTCACCGACACGATTACTCGCCGTCACACTCACGGTGTGCGCAGCCGCACTCGCGGTAACGTTGATTGCGATGTTTAGACTTGAGAATGATCCGGGCGATATCATTCCTGAACCCGTTGCGGCCTCCGATGCGGTGCCATTTCGCACAGCACTAGCCGATGTCTGGAAAGAAGACGCCGCGCGTCAATTTACGATTTTTATTTTCATCTCCATGCTGGCATACAGCGCGCAAGATTTAATTCTTGAGCCATTTGCCGGCACAGTCTTTGGATACACACCCGGCGAATCTACCTCGCTCTCAGGTGTGCAACATACAGGCGTGTTGATCGGCATGCTCATCGTCGCCTTTGTAGGCAGCAAATATGCAAAGGGGCGCGCAGGCTCACTCAAGCTTTGGTGTGTAGGCGGCTGTATCGCTTCAGCTATCACGCTGGTCGGCTTAGCGATTGCTGGCTACGTGGGCGAGCCATGGCCACTCAAAGCCAACGTATTTTTAATGGGTGCTGCCAATGGCGCATTCTCCATTGCCGCTATTGGTCAGATGATGCGACTGGCAACCGAAGGTCGTGCTTCACGGGAAGGTGTGCGCATGGGTTTGTGGGGCGCCGCTCAAGCGATAGCGTTTGGCTTTGGTGGATTATTGGGCACAGCCGCAAGCGATCTTACACACTGGATAATTCCATCAACTGGCATAGCGTACGGCAGCGTGTTTGCAGCTGAAGCGGTATTGTTTATCGTCTCCGCGCTGCTGGCACTGCGTATTACGATGATAGAGCCAACTCAGGAAGACACTGAAGAACAAATCGGTCAGCCGTCGTATTCGTAGATGTGATGTAAAAAAATTGTATCAATACCGGCAATCGAAATAAAAAAAATTAACGCATAACCGAAGCACACGATGAGGAGACATCATGAGCACACAAGAACAATTTGACGTAGTCATTGTCGGTGGCGGACCAGCGGGCGCAACAGCCGCTGATGATC
>JAULVH010000260.1:0-5875 GCA_032111105.1 Burkholderiaceae bacterium
CTCAGGCTTCAAGTCGATGAAAATCGAAAGTGGTTCTGCTGGCAATGTTTGGTCATTGCCGTCCTGCGTTTTCTAATGATAGGTTGGGGTGCAGAATCGCTATGGATACTTTTGCTGGCGCAAGTGCTGCATGCGGCCACCTTCGGCGTACATCATTCGGCATCTGTCGCTACCTTGCAGCGCTGGTTTGCAGGTCCGTTGCAAGCACGCGGGCAGGCGCTCTACATTAGTATTTCATATGGCCTCGGTGGCACGTTGGGCGGCTTGCTGCTATCCGCCTGCTGGGATACATTTGGCGCTCAGCTGGTCTATTTACTGGCGGCGATGATGTCGCTACTGGCATTTTTTGCGGCCAAGCTGAGCTATCAGTGGCAAGATGAAGAAGCAAGCGCGTAAGCAGAGTACAGAGGTGGTCACAGGTATTTATCGGAAATTTTTTATGCAGACTAAAAACATGAGTTCAACTTTGCGTAGCGCCTTTATTGTCGCAATACTGATATTCCCATTGACCGCATGCGAGACAGTCAAAACCACGCAAGCCGGTGCCGTTGGTGTTGATCGCCAACAGCGCATGTCGGTGTCGGCGCAGACCATGGAAAAAAATGCGAACAAGCAGTACGCACAGTTGATGGGCGATGCCAGTAAAAAAGACAAGCTCAATGCGGATACAGCGCAGTATCAGCGAGTAAAAGCTATCGCAGACAAATTAATCAAACAAACCCCGGCATTTCGACCCGATGCCATGAATTGGAAATGGGAAGTCAATGTGCTGACTTCAGGTGAAGTGAATGCCTGGTGTATGCCAGGCGGAAAAATCGCTGTGTACTCGGGTTTGATAGAAAAACTAAAAATCACCGATGACGAACTCGCCGCTGTCATGGGGCACGAAATTGCCCATGCTTTGCGTGAGCATTCGCGTGAGCGTGCTTCCGAGCAGGTGATGGCTGATTTGGGAATTACTATTTTGTCGACAGTGGCTGGTTTAGGACAGCTGGGTCAGAGGGGCATGGAGTACGCCTATCAAGGTTTACTGGGCCTGCCCAACTCCCGTGAACATGAAACCGAGGCCGACCGTATCGGCGTTGAGCTCGCTGCGCGCGCAGGGTACGATCCGCGGGCGGCGATCAATCTTTGGCAGAAAATGGGACAAATCGGTGGCAAAGAGCAGCCAAAATTCATGTCTACCCACCCGCCGCGCGCTGATCGCGTCAAAGACCTGACCCGCTACTCTGAAAAAGTACTGCCTCTATACGAGCAGGCTAAGACACACGGTTAAGAACCTGTCCTGTCGGGCTGCTTACAGCGTTGGCTGCACCTCGTCTTAGGTTAGCACTGCCGGCATAACCGCCGCCTAAGCATAGCTCTTACGAGATATGAACTAAGACTCTGCGTTAAATTCTGGTGGGGGATGGGCAGAAAGTCATGTCCAAGAGCCAAGAAACGTGGGCCGGTATGGCATAATTTGGGGCTATTCATCCTCTACTGGCGCGCTTTTTTGCGCAATCTCGTCATGGCCCAAACTCTCTACGACAAACTCTGGCAATCCCATGTGGTGCATACCTCAGAGGATGGCACGTCAATTCTTTACATTGATCGCCACCTGATACACGAAGTCACCAGCCCGCAAGCCTTTGAAGGCTTAAAGCTGGCGCATCGTAAACCCTGGCGCAATGCAGCCAACCTGGTGGTAGCCGACCACAACGTACCGACCACACATCGTTCAGAAGGTATTACCGATCCGATTTCTCGTCTGCAGGTAGAGACGCTGGACGACAACGCCAAAGAATACGGTCTGACTTATTTCAATATGAATGACCGACGTCAGGGCATCGTGCACGTGATCGGCCCTGAGCAAGGCGCAACCTTACCCGGCATGACGGTAGTGTGCGGTGATTCGCACACCTCAACGCACGGTGCATTTGCGTGTCTGGCGCACGGCATAGGAACATCGGAAGTTGAACACGTATTGGCTACACAAACTTTGCTGGCAAAAAAATCCAAGGCGATGCTGGTACAAGTTGACGGCAAGCTCGGCGCCGGTGTGACTGCTAAAGATATCGTGCTGGCCATCATAGGCAAGATAGGAACCGCCGGTGGTACGGGTTATGCGATTGAATTTGCGGGCTCTGCCATTCGCGTGCTGTCTATGGAAGGGCGCATGACTGTCTGCAATATGGCGATTGAGGCGGGTGCGCGCGCTGGCATGATCGCTGTTGATGACACCACAATTGATTATGTAAAGGGCCGGCCGTTTTCACCGGTAGGCCCGCACTGGGATCAGGCAGTCGCGTACTGGCGCACGCTGCATACCGACAAAGATGCAAAATTTGATGCTGTAGTCACTATCGATGCGGCCACCATACAGCCGCAAGTGACTTGGGGCACATCGCCTGAAATGGTGCTGCCTATCGATGCGCGCGTACCTGATCCGGATAAAGAAAAAGATCCGGCGCGTCGTGATGCAATCGAAAAAGCACTGGTCTACATGGGCCTAAAGCCCAATACACCGATTACCGATATTCGTATCGACAAAGTGTTTATTGGTTCATGCACTAATTCCCGTATAGAAGATTTGCGTGCTGCAGCTGCTGTCGTGCGCGGTAAGCATCGTGCATCGAATGTGAGTCTGGCCATGGTGGTGCCCGGGTCAGGTTTGGTAAAAGAGCAGGCCGAACGCGAAGGGCTAGACAAAATTTTCCGCGATGCGGGTTTTGAATGGCGTGAGCCGGGTTGCTCTATGTGTTTAGCCATGAATGCAGATCGTTTAGAGCCAGGCGAGCGTTGCGCTTCTACATCCAATCGTAATTTCGAAGGACGTCAGGGTGCTGGTGGGCGTACCCATTTGGTTAGCCCGGCGATGGCTGCTGCTGCAGGTGTTGCTGGCCACTTTGTTGATGTTCGTGCACTGTAAGGGAGATTAATCACATGAAAAAAATACACATTATGTTAGCGATAATTTTTTTCGCACTGACAGGTTGCAATACCATGCATGGCATCGGTAAAGATGTTGAAAAGCTGGGTGAAAAAGTTCAAGACGCGAGTAAAAAATAACATCATGAATAAATTCACACTACTTGATGGATTAGTAGCGCCACTCGATCGTGCCAATGTGGATACCGATGCCATCATCCCTAAGCAATTTCTTAAATCAATTAAACGAACTGGGTTTGGCCCAAATTTGTTTGATGAATGGCGTTACTTAGATCATGGCGAACCCGGCATGGACAACAGCAAGCGTCCACTCAATCCCGATTTCGTGCTCAATCAAGCGCGCTATCAAGGCGCATCAATACTTTTAGCGCGTAAAAATTTCGGTTGCGGTTCTTCGCGTGAGCATGCGCCGTGGGCCTTGGATCAGTTTGGCTTTCGTGCCGTGATTGCCCCTAGCTTTGCCGATATCTTTTTCAATAACTGCTACAAAAATGGTTTGTTGCCGATACGGCTGACAGAAGTTGAAGTCGATCAGTTATTCAATGAGGTAAAAGCGTTCCCTAGTTTTCGACTGATAGTCGATCTGGAAAAGCAAACCGTATCAACGTCGAATAGTAGTTCTGTATTCCACTTTGAAGTCGATGCCTTCCGTAAGCATTGCTTACTCAATGGTTTGGATGACATCGGCCTTACGCTACAGCAGGCAGATGCTATTCATACATTTGAAGAGCGTCATATCAGCCGCTTTCCTTGGTTGGCAAACACGATTTAATTCTTTAATTATTCAACTACTTCCCCATGAAAATCGCAATCTTGCCGGGTGACGGCATCGGTACAGAAATTGTTGCTCAGGCTGTTAATGTTTTAAACGCCCTGGGTCAAAAATTTGAAATTGAAACTGCGCCCGTAGGCGGTGCAGGCTACGAGGCTCATGGCCATCCGCTGCCCGACGGCACATTAAAGCTTGCTAAAGAAGCCGATGCTATTTTGTTTGGTGCTGTGGGCGATTGGAAATACGACACGCTGGAGCGCTCATTGCGCCCTGAGCAGGCAATTTTAGGTCTGCGCAAACACCTGACCTTGTTCGCAAATTTTCGTCCGGCGATTCTTTATCCTGAATTGGTTGGCGCATCCACACTCAAACCCGAAGTCGTATCGGGTCTGGATATCCTGATTATTCGTGAGTTGAATGGTGATATTTATTTTGGTCAGCCGCGCGGTATGCGTGAAGCACCGGATGGCCCGTTCAAAGGTGCGCGCGAAGGTTTTGACACCATGCGTTATGCCGAACCTGAAATTCGTCGTATCGCTCATGTGGCGTTCAAAGCGGCGCAAAAACGTGGCAAGCGTTTAACCAGTGTTGATAAAGCCAATGTGCTTGAGACCTTCCAGTTTTGGAAAGATGTCGTCACTGACGTACACAAAGAGTATCCCGATATCGAACTCGATCACATGTACGTCGATAACGCCGCCATGCAATTGGTGCGCGCTCCTAAAAAGTTTGATGTCATAGTCACAGGCAATATGTTTGGCGACATACTTTCAGATGCGGCCGCTATGTTGACTGGCTCGATAGGCATGTTGCCTTCCGCATCGCTCGATGCCAACAGCAAGGGTTTGTATGAGCCTTCACATGGCTCAGCGCCTGATATCGCAGGCAAGGGCATAGCCAATCCGTTGGCAACGATACTGTCTGCTGCCATGATGCTGCGTTTTTCATTGAATTTGCCTGCTGAAGCTGATCGTATAGAGAAGGCTGTTAAGCAGGTGCTTGCGCAAGGTCTGCGCACCCCCGATATTTATGAAGCAGGTACCACTAAAGTAGGTACGGCTGAAATGGGTAGCGCGGTGGTTAAGGCATTGGCTTGATTATTTAGGAACGTATATGAAACTCGTAGGATTAGTCGGTTGGCGTGGCATGGTGGGTTCCGTGCTGCTGCAGCGCATGCAGGAAGAAAATGATTTTTCTCACATAGAGCCAGTATTTTTTTCGACCTCGAATGCAGGCGGTAAAGCGCCCGCCATGGCCAAAAATGAAACCGTATTAAAAGACGCTAACGATATAGACGCGCTTAAAAAATGCGACATCATTTTGACGTGCCAGGGTGGTGATTACACCAGTGACGTTTTCCCTAAGCTGCGCGCGGCAGGTTGGAATGGTTACTGGATAGATGCGGCCTCGACCTTGCGCATGAAAGATGACGCCATCATCGTGCTTGATCCGGTGAATATGGATGTCATCAAGCATGCACTGAAATCCGGCACCAAAAACTATGTAGGCGGTAATTGCACGGTGTCGTGCATGTTAATGGGCTTGGGTGGTTTGTTTGCGCATGATTTGGTTGATTGGATGACCTCTATGACTTACCAAGCCGCTTCCGGCGGCGGCGCACAGCACATGCGCGAATTACTGACGCAATTCGGCAGTATTAACGCTGAAGTGAAAGCCTTACTCGATTATCCAGCGTCTGCAATCCTGGAAATTGATCGTAAGGTATTAGCGCGACAGCACTCTATGAATGCCGACGAAATCAAACAATTCGGTGTTCCCTTAGGCGGCAATCTGATTCCCTGGATAGATAAAGATTTGGGTAATGGTCAGTCGCGCGAAGAGTGGAAGGGTGGCGCTGAGACCAATAAAATTCTCGGACGTGGTACTTCATTTGGTAAAGATGCTAAACCAGCGATTGCAGTGGATGGTTTGTGCGTGCGCATCGGTGCTATGCGTTGTCATTCGCAAGCATTGACTATCAAACTCAAAAAAGATGTGCCGTTGGACGAAATCACCGACATTATTGCCAGCAATAATCCCTGGGCTAAAGTTGTTCCTAATACACGTGAAGCGTCGATGCATGATCTAACACCTGCGGCAACTACAGGTAGCTTGAGCATACCTGTTGGGCGTTTACGCAAAATGGAAATGGGCGGGGAATATTTATCTGCG
>JAULVH010000260.1:5885-6918 GCA_032111105.1 Burkholderiaceae bacterium
GCTGCGAGTGCTTTTGGAAGAGTAGGTAAATTTTCAAATCGAGTTGTCAAAGCACAACCTAACCCGCCTGTTTGTCCTTAGTTCGACAACGGGCGGGTTTTTTTATGGCGCTCGAGATTTAGTTAACTTGCGATACGCGATGGCCGGTGATAAGGTCTGCTCCGCTGATTAATCTCACCTGCGAAGATTTTTATCACGCTGCATTTCTTCTCGTTATTTTCATTCATGCTTTTCAGACTAATTTTTCTTGCCATACTCGTTGCATTGCCTTTGCACTCGCAGGCCATTGCCATGGGAGAAGTGACGGTGCGCTCGGCTTTGGGGCAATTACTGGATGCCGACATCGATGTGACGATCTTATCGGCTCAAGAAGCGGAGTCCTTAACCGCACGACTCGCACCGCCAGACATGTTTGCCGAAGCGGGGTTAGAGTACGGAGTGTTGACTCGATCCTTGCGGTTAACGATAGAAAAAAAAGTGGATCGGCCAGTTATTCATTTAAGTTCAGATAAGGCAATTACTGAACCGTACTTAATGGTGATGATAGAAGTCAGTGCGGGTGGCAATCGCAGCGTGCGCCAATACGCATTGCTACTTGATCCCGCACCTGTGCAAAATGATGTGCAGGTAGTCGCCAGCGAACTCGTACTACCTAAAATTTCGCCTTCGCCTTCGCCTTCGACGTCGACGTCGACTGCGCCTTCGGCTACGCCATCACCAAAAACGTCGTTGCCGGCCAAGCGCAAACCCACAGCTAGCGATTCTGAAAATTTGGCTGCGTCGCCCGAGCACACTCCTGCCACACATAGCGTGAAATCAGGCGAGACATTGCGCCAGATTGCAACCAGCATGCAACCCAAGGGCACCACACTGGCTCAGGTAATGATCGCCATCGTGCAAGAAAATCCAGAGGCATTTGATCAACACAATGCGCACAGAATGAAGGCGGGTGCCGTATTAAAACTGCCTGAGGTAGCATTTATACAAGGCATAGACCCTAAGCTGGCATCTCAACAACTGCAGTCTCAGACGC
>JAULVH010000261.1:0-6018 GCA_032111105.1 Burkholderiaceae bacterium
CACGCCTTGCGCAAATAATAAAGCATGGACCATAAGGTGAGTACCGCCGCAAAATCAAGCAAACGCTGCCCCACGAACAAGGTATCAATCACACCAAACAAAGGAGTCGCATAAAGCAGCATAGGAATAGCGACCATTTGCGCCACCGTTTTAATTTTGCCGATTGAGCTCACTGCTACTGATTTCGATGCCCCTATCTGAGCCATCCATTCACGCAAGGCTGTAATCGCTATCTCGCGCCCAACGATGATGAAGGCAATGATGGAGTTTGTGCGCCCCAGCTGCACCAGCAATAAAAGTGCTCCAGCCACGATAAGCTTGTCTGCTACGGGATCAAGAAACGCGCCAAAGGATGTTGTTTCATTCCACCGCCTCGCAAGATAACCATCAAACCAATCCGTAATGGCGGCAACGACAAAGATCACCGTCGCCGCAACACCCTGCTCATACGCTGTTAACCAATGCCCGGGCAAAAAGAAGACGCCCACCATCAGCGGTATTAACGCCATTCGCAACCAGGTCAGAAGGATAGGAATATTGAAGGGCATGCGTCGTTGTGCAACTGAGAGAACCGATGGACGTTAGGTGTTGCTACTGTAACGTTAATCTTTAAAGCAGGAAAGCGACTTTCAACTTAATGTAGCTGGCGGTAGATGTCCTCCGCCAATTGCCGCGAGATTCCTTCTACCGATGCCAACTCTTCGACGCTGGCATCAGCAACGCCTCGCAGGCCCCCAAAGCGCGCCAGCAGTTTTTGGCGACGTTTGGCACCTATACCTTCTATTTCCTCAAGGCGGGACGTCTGGCGGGTTTTGGCGCGCTTGGCACGCATACCTGTGATGGCAAAGCGATGAGCCTCATCGCGGATCTGGGCAATCAGCATCAGGGCCGCTGATTCTTTGCCTAATTCAAGTGCTGTCCTGCCATCGGCAAACAGCAAGGTCTCCAAGCCTACTTTGCGCCCTTCTCCTTTGGCCACACCCACAATAAGGCTAATATCAAGGCCTAATTCGGACAGCACCTGGCGCGCAATTTCTACTTGCCCTTTACCGCCATCAATTAGCACGATTTCTGGAAGAACCCCGTCACCATTGAGTACTTTTTCGTAGCGACGAGTAAGTACCTGACGCATCGCCGCATAATCATCACCCGGCGTAATGTCGGTAATGTTGTAACGCCTGTACTCGCTATTTTGCATTTGGTGATGGTGATAAATCACGCACGACGCCTGAGTGGCTTCACCATGGGTATGGCTAATATCAAAACACTCTATTCTGAGCGCATCGATATCGGCCGTATCTAATGACAGCGCATCGACGAGTGAGCGTGTGCGCGATTGTTGCGACCCCTGCTCTGCCAACAGTCTGGCCAGCGCAATTTCAGCGCCCTTGACAGCCATTTCTTGCCAATGCCGGCGCTGGCCCTGCGGCTGAAAAATCAGATGTATACGGTGCCCACACTGCTCCATGAGCGCAATCATTAATTCTGGCTCATCGAGTTCCAGATTGAGAATCAACGTCGCTGGTATAAATTTATCAATGTAGTGCTGCGCCAGAAACGCTTTCAATACTTCTGCTTCTACCGTGCTGTCCACGGGAGCCATATCTACATGTGCAGGAAAATAGGCACGGTCTCCTAAGTGTCGCCCACCGCGCACCATCGCTAAATTTACGCACGCACGGCCACCATGAACGACCACAGCAATGATATCGATATCGGTATCGCCTGATGTTTCCATGCTTTGCTGATGCAGCACGCGCGACAGTGCAGATATTTGATTGCGCACCAAGGCAGCTTGCTCAAATTTGAGCTCCTCAGCATAAGCATGCATTTTTTTCTCTAGCGTTTGCATCAACTCCGTTTGTCGGCCACGCAAAAACTGCGCCGCATTATCGACGTCGACTGCGTAATCTTCTTTGGATATGAAATTTACGCACGGACCACTACAGCGATTGATTTGATGCAAAAGGCAAGGACGGGTGCGATTCTGAAAAACAGAATCTTCACAGGTCCGCAAGAGAAAAATTTTCTGGAGTATCTGCATGGATTCTTTAACTGCCCATGCACTAGGAAAAGGACCAAAGTATTGATTTTTTTTATCGACTGCGCCTCGGTAGTAAGCCATGCGCGGAAAGTCACTGCCTGAAAGCTTAAGGTAGGGATACGATTTGTCATCGCGAAAAAGAATATTAAAGCGAGGCTGCTGGGTTTTGATCAGGTTATTTTCTAGCAGCAGTGCTTCTGCTTCGCTGCGTGTGACGGTGGTTTGCAGGCGCACGATGCGCTCAACCATCATGGCGGTGCGTGGGCTGGCCAGTGTTTTTTGAAAATAACTAGAAACGCGTTTTTTAAGATCACGCGCTTTACCTACATAGAGCAGCTTGTCTTGCGCATCAAAATACCGATACACACCCGGCAGATGCGGAAGCTGGCTTATCTCTTCGAGTAATCCAGCCCGTGGGTCTGGATTATCTTCGGTATCAGTGGTTTTTTTAGTAGTCATTGAAAAGCTATCCATATTCATGGAATACAGATGATTCGCAACGGAGTAAAAATTACGTCAGCGATTTCGCTAGTTTTTTAGCCGCTTTATACGTTTCGTTTTCTTGCAATGTATCCCAATCATCAGCATGAGAAGTGGGTATCAGTGCAGATAGTCTCTCAGCAGAACGAAGAGCATCGCGGATTTTACGAGTATCCAGGCCATCGAGTAATTGATCTGCCTTGTCTGGTGAATTACAAATCAACACCATATCGCAACCCGCTGCTAAGGCCGCATGGGCTGCATCCACCACACTGCCTGCAACGCTGGCACCTTCCATTGATAAGTCATCACTAAAAATTACACCTTCAAAGTGCATTTTTTCACGTAATAGTGTCAGCCATTTTTTTGAGAACCCGGCAGGATGCTTATCAAACGTTGGATAAATCACGTGCGCTGGCATCACTGCTGAAAGGCTCATACCTAACCAGCCATAGGGTGCAGCATCTTCTTTAATAATATCGGCGTACTGCCTGTCATCCACAGGAATGGCCACGTGTGAATCGGCTGCGACAAAACCATGGCCAGGAAAATGCTTACCGCAATTAGCCATGCCAGCTAGCGCTAATCCGTGGTTGAGGTTTTTAGCCAGCATAGTGACTACCCGAGGATCGCGATGAAACGCACGATCGCCTATGACTTCTGAATCGCCATAATCCAAATCCAAAACCGGCGTAAAAGATAAATCTACTCCGCAGGCGCGCAACTCAGCCGCCAGCACATAGCCCACGGCGGTTGCCAACTTGCAGGATTCGAGGACATCTTCATCCCAGCGCTCGCCCAGTTTTTTCATGGCGGGCAAATGGGTAAATCCATCGGTACGAAAACGCTGAACACGACCGCCTTCATGATCGACTGCGATCAACATGCCGGGCCGGGCTGCGTGTATAGCGTTGCACAATTGGGTTACTTGTTCACGATTTGCGTAATTACGCGCAAAGAGAATCACGCCACCTGTGAGTGGATGTTGTATGCGACGAAGATCATCTTCAGTAAGCGTCTTACCAACAACATCCAACATGACTGGCCCTAGCGGGCGATTTAGAAACTGCTTGTTCATAGCTTCTCCACGATGACAAACGCAACAGCGTATTCTGCCTCATCTGTCAGGGTGACCTGCGCAGTGTAGCCTTGCTGCTGCATGAAAAGAGTAAGTGCGCCGCTGGTAACAACGATAGGTTGACCACTGGGAGCATTAAGAATTTGAGCTGACCGCCACGTCATAGGCATGCGCATACCTAGCCCTATCGCTTTAGAAAATGCTTCTTTGGCGGCAAAGCGAGTTGCTAAAAAACGTAATCCCCGGGCTTCAACTTTAGCTTTGCGACGATGGTATTTCTCGAGTTCTTGAGGACCTAAAATTTTTTCAGCAAACCGATCACCGTGACGCCCTACTGCAGCTGCGATACGATCGATGCGAATAATGTCGGTACCTATACCAGCAATCATACGTTCAGCTCTTTCTGGCCTTAAGTCGCGACTGAATCATGATGGCTTTCATTTCTCGTACCGCATTTTCCCAGCCCACAAATACGGCATGCGCCACAATGGCATGCCCAATATTGAGCTCGGAGATATCTGGAATTTCAGCAATGGCTTGCACGTTGGTGTAGTGCAGGCCATGGCCAGCATTGACCCTCAGTCTGTGGGTAACACCTATGTCGACTGCCTGACGTATGCGCTCGTATTCATGCAGCTGTGCTGCACCTTCGGTATCTGCGTAGCGACCCGTATGGAGCTCAATGACAGGTGCGCCTACCTCTGCTGATGCTTTGATCTGTTCTTTGTCGGGATCGATAAACAGCGAAACGCGAATATCGTGCCGCGCTAATTTTTCTATCGCAGCGCGTATATCATCAAAGTGGCGAATGATATCTAAACCACCTTCTGTGGTGACTTCATTGCGTCGCTCTGGCACTAAGCACACATCCTGCGGACGGATGCGGCAAGCAATCTCTATCATCTCTTCGGTTACTGCGGATTCGAGATTCATGCGTGTGGTTAGCTTAGGACGTATGGCTTCTACATCAGCGTCACGTATATGGCGACGATCTTCACGCAAATGAAGTGTGATGACGTCAGCACCTGCCTGCTCAGCCAGCATGGCCGCATGTACAGGATCGGGGTAGATCGTGCCGCGCGCATTACGTAAGGTAGCTACATGATCGATGTTTACACCCAATTCAATCAATGGGTGTTGGGGTTGCAAAAAGCTCATGGTTATATTATTGAGTGAATTAAAGCTGTAGTAAATCTATCAAAATTTGTCGTGTATTGAGCGTAAGGCCATTTAAATGATGCGAGAGCAGATGGCGCATCAATAATTTACTTTGCTGCTGTGTCGCTATGTCGGTGTAATCCCCTGCTTCCATATCCAACAAAGTCTTACCGACTATGACGGGCATGGTGTCGCTAATCATGGCTTCGCGTGTACCGCGCTCGGGATCGACCACATACTGCTTATCTGCATCAACCGGTTGACCGGTGCCCGCCAGAAAACTTAAATTACCTGCTACACCTGTTTCTTTTAATAAGCCCAGCTCGAATTTTCGTAAAACGATGGCCGGTGGCTCGTCATGCGCCAACTGATTAAGCGCTACGACATACTGATCAAACAAAGCGGCATGCGGATCATCGCGCGCTAACAACTTGACCAGTAATTCATTCAAATAAAAGCCGCACAAAAGCGCTGAGCGCTCTAGGGGGCGCATGCCACCTACCCATTCGGCAGACACCATGGTGCGCACTTCGGATTTTCCAGTCCACGCTACTTGCAAAGGCTGGAAGGTTTGCAAGACGCCGCGCAATTGTGAGTGCGGCCTTTTCGCACCCTTGGCCATTAACGGTACACGACCATAGTCACGCGCAAAAACTTCTACGATCAGACTCGTTTCTTTGTACGGATAACTATGAAGAACAAACGCAGGCTGATCGGTGACGCGATGCTCGCGCTCTACTGGCTTGATTTTGCTGCTGGCGCGCGCTGGCGTTCGTGTTGTTGTTCGTGCAGTCGTGCGGGTAGTACTAGCTGATGTAGCGGATGCAGAGGGCTCGGGCGTCTCGTCAGAATTAACAGCGAGTGTATTCATCGCGAGCATCTCACTCATAGCCGTAGGCGCGCAATCCTGCTTCATTGTCGGCCCAGCCTGACTTTACCTTGACCCATATTTCCAGATACACCGGGCCGCCAAAAAGTTTTTCCATATCCAGGCGCGCTTGGGTAGAAATCTCTTTTAGTCGCGCACCTTTTTGCCCTATCAACATGGCTTTGTGTGTACTACGCTCGACCAGTATGGCTGCAAAAATTCGTCGCAGCTGACCTTCTTGTTCAAATTTTTCTATCACCACGGTGCTGGTATACGGAAGTTCATCACCGACGTAACGAAATACTTTTTCGCGCACAATTTCAGCAGCGAGGAATTTTTCGCTTCTGTCGGTAATATCGTCTTCATCGAATATGGGTTTGTTCAGCGGGA
>JAULVH010000262.1:0-4573 GCA_032111105.1 Burkholderiaceae bacterium
ATGTCATCCATCCGATTAATTAGCTGATGAATATCTTCGCGGTTAAGTGGTGTGATAAACGTCGCGTGCAATAGATCGAGTGCCGCATGAGTGACTTTATCTGCTTGCTTTTCGATAGTTTCAATTGCATGAACACGGTGTTCCAGGTCATCGAAATTCGTCATTAGAGAAACCAATTCTTTGCTTCCCTTCACGCACAATTCTCCGTGCTGAATAAAAAACTCAAAGAACTTACCCTCAGTGGGCATCAGACGTCCGAACATACCTGCTCCTAAATACTGGAAATAGTCAGGTAACAATTACTCCGAGCCGTAAACCGGAGCGCTACCTGTGTAATTTTCGAATTTTGTGTACTGACCCATAAACGTCATGCGAACACTGCCAATGGGGCCGTTACGCTGCTTACCAATAATAATTTCTGCCATGCCTTTATCTGGCGAATCCGGGTTGTAGACCTCATCGCGATAAATGAAAAGAATCAAATCGGCATCCTGCTCAATCGCACCCGATTCACGCAAGTCAGACATCACCGGACGCTTGTTAGGGCGTTGCTCGAGTGAGCGATTAAGCTGTGATAATGCAATGACAGGGCAATTGAGTTCCTTTGCCAGACCTTTTAAGTTACGAGAAATTTCAGAAATTTCTGTCGCCCTATTTTCGCCAGGCGAATTAGCTGACATCAGCTGAAGGTAGTCAACAATGATCAAACCTAATTTACCGCATTGCCGCGCCAGTCGACGCGAACGCGCGCGGAGTTCTATGGATGAAAGCGCAGGTGTTTCATCGATAAAAATTTGCGCATCATTCATTTTCTGAATCGCGTGCGTCAGACGCGGCCAATCTTCATCATTGAGCCGTCCCGTGCGCAAACGGTGCTGATCCAGACGACCAACCGAACCCAACATACGCATGGCTAACTGAGTGCCGCCCATCTCCATAGAAAAGATGGCGACTGGCAAACCGCTATCGGTCGCCACGTGTTCGCCTATGTTCACTGAGAACGCAGTTTTACCCATGGAGGGGCGACCCGCCACGATGATTAAATCGCCCGGCTGCAGTCCAGAAGTCATGCGATCAAGATCAACAAACCCAGAAGGCACGCCCGTGATGTCATTGGGATTTTCACGGTTATAGAGTTCATCGATACGCTCGACGACTTGCGTGAGCAAAGGCTGAATTTCTTGAAAGCCCTGAGTGCCTCGCGAACCTTCTTCAGCGATAGCAAAAATTTTCGACTCAGCCTCATCCAACATTTGCTTAACTTCTTTTCCTTGCGGATTAAAAGCAGCGCCAGAAATGTCATCGGAAACAGAAATTAGCTTACGCAGTATGCCCCGATCACGAACGATCTCTGCGTAGCGGCGAATGTTGGCAGCTGAGGGAGTATTTTGTGCGAGAGCATTTAAGTAGGATAAACCACCGATTTCCTCGGCTTTGTTAGCAGAAGAAAGTGATTCAAAAACTGTGATGACGTCAGCTGGCCGGGAGCCGCTAATCAATCTGGCAATATGCTGAAAAATAAGGCGGTGATCATAACGATAGAAATCCTCCGGCCTGACAAAATCAGCAATTTTGTCCCATGCCGAATTATCTAGCAGTAAACCGCCCAAAACAGACTGTTCCGCCTCGATGGAATGAGGCGGAATGCGCAGCGAATCTACCTGTGGATCGGATCTATCATTCATACATTTGATTATACCCGCTCGCCCTCATGCAAAAAATCTTAAACTCATCCTACTATGCCTTGAAAATGGCACCGTATCGCCTCATAAGCAGCATTTATAGGCGTTGCCTAGCATTTAAAACGAGTCGTATTTTTTGAACAAAAACAGGCACAAAAAAATAGCCGGGATAACCCGGCTATTTTAAAAACTAAAACGAGCAGTAATAAATTACGACTGATCGCCAACCACAGTGATTTTAACTTCCGCTACTACATCGGTATGCAGCGCAACAGACAAAGTATGATCACCAGCAGCCTTCAACGGACCCATAGGCATACGGATCTGTGATTTATCTACAGTGAAACCTTGTTTAGCCAAAGCAGTGGCAATATCGTGATTGGTAACTGAACCAAACAGACGGCCATCCACTCCAGATTTCTGTGTAATTTGAACTGTCAAACCGGACAATTTTTCGCCTTGTGCTTTAGCCGTGGCTAATTTTGCTGCGGCGATTTTTTCTAGCTCAGCACGCTTTGCTTCAAACTCTGCAATCGCTTGAGCCGTTGCACGACGAGCCATGCGTTGAGGGATTAAAAAATTACGCGCATAACCGTCTTTAACACGGACTACTGCGCCGAGATCGCCAAGATTGGCAACTTTTTCCATTAATATGACTTGCATGTTTTTCTCCAGGTATCTTTGCTAAGGACGCAGCGATTAGGCGTTGTGCAGATCGGTATACGGCAACAGTGCTAAGTAACGAGCACGTTTGATTGCTGTATCGACCTGACGCTGATAATGCGCGCGCGTGCCAGTAAGGCGTGCAGGCATGATCTTGCCGTTTTCCTGAACAAAGTCTTTCAGAGTATCTACATCTTTGTAATCAACCTGTTCCACATTGGCTACTGTGAAACGGCAGAATTTTTTACGTTTAAACAGCGGATTTTGCTGTTTGCGTTTTTCTTTTAACTTGCTCTTATCGAATTTTTTACCAAATGCCATGGTGGGCTCCTGAATCTTTATTTACGCTATGTTTTCAATTGCGGTGAGATGAAATGTCAGACTTCGACTGTTACGATTTTTGCGGGCTAAAAACCCTGTAAACCGAAACTCACTGCCTAGCTTTTCATGCTCCAGTTGTTGAGCTATTTGTCCTGCAGCCAAGGCTGACATTTCAAACTCTACTCGTCGACTGATGCTGGCTTCCACTTGATCCGATTGGTGTATCAGCTTGGCTGAAACAATCGGAATACCTGCGGGGCTGTAACGCATAACATCACGTTCGGCCAGAATTGCTATGCACTGAAATCTGTTATCACCTCGCTCTGTCAAGCTCGCTCGTGCCAGTTAGGCGGTCTGAGTATCGGAACGCTGAGTCTTAGCAGCATCCTCTCTTTGTACACTCTTCATGATAGGCGAGGGAGCCGTCTCAGCTCTTTTCATGCGCACTGTTAAGTGACGCAGCACCGCATCATTGAATTTGAAACCTGTTTCGATTTCAGCTAGCGTTTCGCCATCGCATTCAATATTCATGCAGACGTAATGCGCTTTCGCAAGTTTTTGGATCATGTAAGCCATCTGACGACGACCCCAATCTTCTATGCGATGGATCTTGCCACCGCGAGCGGTAACAATTCCTTTGTAGCGTTCGATCATGGCGGGCACTTGCTCGCTTTGATCCGGATGGACAATAAAAACTATTTCATAGTGACGCATCATTTCTCCTTTTGGTCGGATTGCTGAATTGCCCACCCCGGCGTCATGACGAGTGTGGGAAGAGGAAAGCCCGCGATTGTACTAGGTTAACTAAGATTACTCAATGTCTTCAGATACTTAGGCAAATGCGGATTAAGTGCGAGTTGTATTGCGCGCTAGTTGGCTGCGCGGTACAGGCCTATAAGAATCAAGGGCTTAGCTGCAATCAATTACTAACGAAACTTCTTTTGAATTAGTGCTCACTAGTTAATTAAATAAAAAAACTGATTAAAACGATCTTTCAGAGTCCAGCTTGGAGAATTTTCTTGCTTTTTACTAAATGCTGTATAAAAATACAGGCTGTTTATATAAACAGGTTGGCGAGGAAACTTACTCATGATCAAACTGACTGCACGGCAGGAAGAAATCCTAGGGCTCATACGTGATGCCATCGAAACAACAGGG
The DNA here is from genome assembly GCA_032111105.1 of Burkholderiaceae bacterium. GTDB lineage: Bacteria > Pseudomonadota > Gammaproteobacteria > Burkholderiales > Burkholderiaceae_D > Pernthalerella. The sequence goes on from JAULVH010000262.1 coordinate 3,825, forward strand.
TTTCCGCCAACACGCGCTGAAATAGCCAACGAATTAGGTTTCCGATCTGCTAACGCTGCTGAAGAACACTTACAAGCATTAGCCCGCAAAGGCGCCATCGAGATTTCCCCCGGCACCTCGCGCGGCATCAGGCTCTTAGACAGACCCGTCGATGGCAAAAAAATCCGCCGCACTTCCATCCCGCAAATGGTCTTACCTCACCCTGGGCTGATGCAGCTATCACTCCCTTTAATTGGTCGCGTTGCCGCCGGATCGCCTATCCTGGCCGAGGAGCACGTCTCCGCCACCTACCAGGTTGATCCTTCTTTGTTCACCGCCAAACCCGATTACTTACTCAAAGTACGCGGCATGTCGATGCGAGATGCGGGCATTTTGGATGGTGATTTGTTAGCGGTAAAAAAATCAGACAGCGCTCGCGATGGCCAGATTGTTGTTGCCCGCCTCGATAACGACGTCACAGTTAAGCGATTTCGTCGCAATGGCTCAGCCATCGAACTCCTACCAGAAAACCCCGATTTTGATGTTATCCGTGTCGAGCAAGGCAGCCACGAGTTTGCTCTCGAAGGCTTGGCGGTAGGTTTACTGCGCGCCTGGGGTTAGTCAGGCGTTTATTGCTGATTACGCCGCTTTCTGTGGTGAAGAATCTGATTCGCGATTCCACGTTCATTGCTGGGAATGTGTGGACTACATTTATTGACGATACGCCATCGTTGTTCAATATTCAAAAATCTCAGAATCGTGCTCAGAAA
>JAULVH010000263.1:0-12231 GCA_032111105.1 Burkholderiaceae bacterium
ACTCCACATTAAATGGAAAAGTACTCGACCTGGCTATACGCGAAGCAGTCAATCGACTTGTTGAGGGTGTAGAGCGTGGCGCATGGAAACCCGAAATCTGATGGGGAAAATAAGCTCCATGAAAAATTTATTCAACCTTGCAGTACTCAGTGCTGCATTATTTTTAACAGCCTGTAGCACCGGAACGCATGGTCTGTATCAATGGGGAAGCTATGAAGATCAGGTATATGCAATGTATACCACTGAGTCTAAAACATCGCCGCAAGAACAACTAGCTAAGCTGGAGGCCGATGGAGAAAAAGCACGTGCGAGTAATCGTACCCCGCCTCCAGGTTATTACGCCCATCTTGGTTATTTGTATTTCGAAACCGGAAATCCTGAGCGTGCAGTGGCTTCGTTTCAAACTGAAAAAACTCTGTTTCCTGAGTCGCGACCCTATATGGATCGCTTGATTTCCCGGTTCAAAAATAAGGAAGGCAAATGAAACTACGTTTTTTTAAGATCGTGTTGCTGTGTATTACAGCGATATTAACTGGCTGTGCTACTCAAAAATCGTATGATTACTCTGCCATCAGAGAAAGCAAGCCGCGCTCTATTGTTATATTGCCGCCATTGAATTTATCTCCTGACGTTCGAGCTAGCTACAGCATGCTTGCGACCGTTACCAGACCATTAGCAGAACTTGGATACTATGTTTTTCCTGTGGCACTGGTAGATCAAACTTTCCGCGAAAATGGTCTGACAGACCCTGGAGAAATGCACAATGCAGCACCTGCAAAAATAGCTGAAATATTTGGAGCTGACGCTATTCTCTACATAAAAGTAAATGAGTACGGCGCAACTTACCGAGTTATTAGCAGTGATGTGATTGTCTCAGCCAGCGCAGAACTAGTAGATGCCCGCACTGGCCGCTCGCTTTGGACTGGAAACGCAAAAGCTTCAAATTCAGAAAATAAAGACTCTGGTGGCAATGGCATAGTCGGCATGCTCGTGACCGCACTGATTCAACAAGTGGCAAACAATATGGGTGACCCTGGTTATCAGGTCGCCCGCACCACCAGTTACCGACTATTTAATTCGGGACTTTTGCCCGGACCGCGCTCACCTAATTACGAAAAATTAGTCGGGCAATAGATCGCAAGTCTTTAAGCACTCTCTAAAAAAGAAAAAGGGCCGCATTATTCATGCGGCCCTTTTGCAATTACCTATTGCTTAATTACTTCGCACCCATCAATACAACCGTCGTATCCAACATACGGTTCGAGAAGCCTGATAATCAATTGCCGCTAAAGCGGCACTCGATTGTGGCTGCGGCTAACCCTTGCGGGTTACCCTGCGCCGCAATGAATGGGGCTACTTAGCTTCTGCTTACTTCGCACCCATCAATGCAACCGTCGTATCCAACATACGGTTCGAGAAGCCCCATTCATTGTCATACCAAGAAGATACTTTGACTAGACGACCAGAGACTTTAGTCAGGGTGGAATCGAAATTACTCGATGCTGGGTTGTGGTTGTAATCCACTGAAACTAGAGGCTCGGTGTTATAGGTCAGTATGCCTTTGAGTACGCCATTAGCGGCTTCTTTCATGATGGCGTTCACTTCGTCGGCGGTTGTATCTCTCGCTGCAATGAAGGATAGATCAACAATGGAGACATTGATGGTCGGAACACGAATCGCGTAGCCATCTAGCTTTCCATTTAATTCAGGCAGTACCAGACCTACGGCTGCAGCTGCACCTGTCTTGGTGGGGATCATTGATTGCGTAGCTGAACGCGCGCGACGCAAATCTTCGTGCATCACATCGGTTAAAACTTGATCATTGGTGTAGGCATGAACCGTCGTCATCAAACCATTCACTAAACCAATTGTGTCATGCAGTGGCTTAACTAATGGTGCCAAGCAGTTAGTAGTACACGATGCATTTGAAATGACGGTGTCAGTCGATTTCAGTACGTTTTGATTGACGCCAAATACGACGGTCGCATCAACGTCTTTACCGCCCGGTGCAGAGATGATGACTTTTTTAGCGCCGCCTTTGATGTGCGCTGAAGCTTTTTCTTTCGTGGTGAAAAAGCCTGTGCATTCCAACACCACGTCAACACCCAACTCACCCCAAGGGATATCGGCAGGATTACGCTGTGCAAACACGCGTATCTTGTCGCCGTTAACGATCATGTGGTCGCCATCAACGACAACTGTGCCTGGGAATTTTCCGTGGGCGGTATCGTAACGCGTCAGATGCGCATTGGACTCGGCATTACCCAGATCATTGATCGCAACAATTTGAATATCGTTTTTTTTACCGCTCTCGTAGTGCGCGCGAAGTACGTTGCGGCCGATACGGCCATATCCATTGATGGCAACTTTGATAGTCATACAAATCTCCTGAGGCTTTAAATAGAAATTGGGCTCGGTACAGTTCAGTGAAGAACTGATTTAACAGTGGCTACGACGTTCTCGGTCGTAAAACCAAAATGCTTGAACAACAGGCCTGCTGGGGCTGATTCACCAAAGGTATCAATACCCACAACTGCGCCATCAAGACCGACATACTTGAACCAGAAGTCGGTGACACCCGCCTCCACCGCTACACGCGGTAAGCCCTTGGGCAGAACGCTCGCCTTGTAGGCTGCATCCTGACGGTCAAACACATCGGTGCTGGGCATGGAAACTACCCGCACCGGAATTCCTTCTTTACCTAACGCCTCTGCTGATTTCATGGCCAGCTCAACTTCAGAGCCGGTGGCAATTAATACAGCTTTCGCATTAGCTACATCTTTTAGTACGTAACCACCGCGTTGAACTGCAGCGATTTGATTTTCTGTGCGTTCCATGAACGGCAAATTTTGACGCGAAAAAATCAAAGTTGTCGGTCCATTTTTACGACTAATCGCTTGCGCCCATGCCACGGCAGACTCCACCGTATCGCAAGGACGCCAGTTATCGAGATTGGGAATCAATCGCAGGCTAGATATTTGCTCAACTGATTGGTGCGTAGGTCCATCTTCACCCAAACCTATCGAATCATGAGTGAAGACAAATATCGAACGCAGCTTCATCAACGCGGCCATGCGCAGCGCGTTGCGACTGTAATCAGAAAAAGTCAAAAAGGTGGCGCCAAATGGAATGTACCCACCATGAAGTGCTACGCCATTCATGATGGCACTCATACCAAATTCACGCACACCGTAGTTAATATGATTGCCAGGTTGTCCGGCTCGAACCGCAATACATTCTTTCCAATTGGTGAGATTAGATCCCGTAAGATCGGCTGATCCACCCAACACTTCAGGCAAGAACGGTGCGAGTGCCTGAATGGCATTCTGGCTCGCCTTGCGTGTGGCTATCGTTTCTTTTTTCTCTACGCATGAAGCAATCATGCGCGCTACAAGCTGCTCATAATCTGGTGGCAATTCACCTCGCATGCGACGCTCTAGCGCTGCAGCTTCAATAGGGAATTTTTGACGATATGCATCAAACTGAGTCGTCCACTCAGACTGAAGCAATGCACCTTTTTGCTTAGCATCCCACGCCGCGTAGACGTCGGCAGGAATTTCAAACGGAGGATAGGGCCATCCTATCGCTGCGCGCGTTGCTGCAATTTCTGGGTCACCCAAAGCTGCGCCATGGATTTTGTCTGTGCCCTGCATCGCGGGCGAACCTTTGCCTATGACTGTCTTGCAGCAAATCAGGGTAGGTCTATCTGATTTTTTAGCTGCTGAAATCGCTGCATCGAGTGCTTCGACATCATGACCATCAACATTAGCTATTACATTCCAACCATACGCCTCGAATCGCTTGGGGGTATCGTCGCGGAACCAGCCATCGACTTTGCCGTCTATAGAAATACCGTTGTCGTCGTACAGTGCGATCAGTTTTGATAGGCGTAACGTACCTGCCAGTGAACAGGCTTCGTGGCTAATACCCTCCATCAAACAACCATCACCGAGGAACACGTAGGTGTGGTGATTGATAAGATCAAAACCTGGCTTGTTAAATTGTGCAGCCAGCAGCTCTTCTGCCAGTGCCATGCCTACGGCGTTGGTAATGCCTTGTCCCAAGGGGCCGGTAGTCGTTTCTACTCCCGGTGTGACATCGACCTCAGGATGACCTGGTGTTTTTGAATGCAGCTGACGGAAAGCCCGGATTTCATCCATGGGCAAGTCGTAGCCCGAAAGATGCAAAAGTGCATACAAAAGCATGGAGCCATGACCGTTGGAGACCACAAAGCGGTCTCTGTCCATCCATTTTGGATCAGTTGGGTTATGTCGTAGGTGCCTACCCCACAGTGCGACGGCAATCTCTGCCATACCCATAGGCATGCCGGGATGCCCGGAATTAGCTTTTTGCACTGCATCCATAGCCAGTGCACGGATTGCATTGGCCATATTGGAGTTAACGGAAGTAGGTGTCATGTTGCGAAAAGAACAGTAGAAATACAAGAAAGTAAGCTTGCTGGACCAATACCAATCGGCAAACCGGAAAACCTTAAATGTTACCAGACTATAGAGCCCGGCTTACAATGGTTCTACTCCTGAAAATCCAGCCACTACCCCACCCATTCCATGCCGCGCTTCTACTGCCAACAGCCATTAGAGATCAACTTGCTACTGAGCCTGCCGGATGATATTGCCCATCACATTCAGGTGTTGCGCTTAAAAGAAGGTGACGTCATCACCCTGTTTAATGGCGAGGGCGGAGAATATGCAGCGAGCATAGAACGCATAGAAAAAAAACGGGTCGAGGCGCGTTTGAAGTTCTTTTCTTCGCGCGAAGCCGAACTCGCCCATGGCTTAGTTCTGGCTCAGGTTCTGCCAGAGGCAGGCAAAATGGACTGGATCATAGAAAAAGCCGTAGAACTAGGCGCAACGGCAATACAACCGTTGATATCAAACCGCTCTGTCATACGGCTTAGCTCAGAACGAACCACCAAGAAAATGGCCCATTGGCAAGGGATTCTGGCTGCGGCATCTGCGCAATGTGGTCGAAACAGGCTGCCGCACCTGAGCGAGCCACTCCCTTTTATGAGCTGGATAGAGCAGCGCGATCTACATCCTCGCCTGCTGTTGTCCCCACGCGGTAGCCAGTCATTATCGACGTGGGTCAAACACCAGCCAGCGCAAGCGGTGACTTTAATTATTGGGCCCGAGGGTGGTTTGACGCCCCAGGAAGAGCAGGCAGCCATAACTCACGGCGCGCTGTGCCTGACTATGGGTGAGCGCATATTACGGACTGAAACCGCTGGAATCGCCGCCATGGCAGCTTTGCAGTCGATCTGGGATTCGTTCTAACCACGTTATAAAAATCGCTGCCCTGACGCACGCGGTCGACCTGGCCACCTGATTTTAAATACCCAATAGCGCACCCGGCCCTTAAGCTGGTAAGCCCGGCAGGCGGACGCAAGTAAGCGTCGGTCGTGACTCTGAAAACCACTATAATCGAGGGCTTTCTCACTGTGACTATACACAGCGCCCGCCATGAAAGTTTTCCGCGGACTTCCTAATGCCGATGCACGCCGCCCGTGCGCTCTAACTATTGGCAATTTTGATGGTGTGCACCTGGGTCATCAGGCCCTGCTGGCTCACGTAGGTGACGCCGCCCGCCGTCTCGGTATCGAGTCGGCCGTTATGACTTTCGAACCTCACCCACGTGAGTTTTTTGCGCAGTTAACTGGGCAAGCCGGGCTAACCCCGCCCCGTGTGGCCAATCTGCGTGACAAGCTGCAGGCAATTGAAGCCGCAGGTATAGATCGCATCATTGTTAAGCATTTCAACGCGCGTTTTGCTGAAATGAGCGCGGAAGAATTTATACACAAACTACTCGTGGTTGGTTTGCATGTGAAGTTTTTGATTGTTGGCGATGATTTTCGATTTGGTGCAAAACGGTCGGGTGATTTTCGTATGCTCGTTGAGGCTGGCAAGCAGTATGACTTTGAAGTCAGCTCAGTCGCCACAGTCACGCACCAGAGCAAACGCATTTCTTCTTCAGCAGTAAGGGCGTCCTTAAAGGATGGCGATTTCACTCAAGCGAAAAATTTATTAGGTTATGCCTATTCAATTTCAGGTCATGTACAGCACGGCCGCAAGCTTGGACGTACGCTCGGTTTTCCTACGCTCAATCTGCGCATAGGACACAGAAACCCCGTATTGAATGGCATCTTTGTTGTTCAGGTTCATGGCTTGAGTGCCCAACCACTACCTGCGGTGGCTAGCTTGGGCGTGCGCCCTACTGTCGAAGATGATGGTCGCATGCTGCTAGAAGTCCATATTTTTGATTACGATGCGAATTGCTACGGTAAGCTGGTTCGTATCGAGTTTTTGCAAAAACTGCGCGACGAAGAAAAATACACTGATTTAGAAACACTAACTGATGCCATAGCCGCGGACGCTCGTGCAGCCCGCGATTTTTTTGAGACCCCTTCCATCACCTGAATCCATGTCCGAAAATAGCAAAAAAACTGAAAATAAATACTCGGTCAACATGACCGAAACAACTTTTCCTATGCGCGGCGATCTCGCCAAACGTGAGCCTCTGTGGGTCGCCGAGTGGCAGAAAAAAAATATCTATAAACGTATACGCAAAGCATCAGCTGGCCGCACTAAATTCATACTTCACGACGGCCCACCGTATGCCAATGGCGATATTCATATCGGCCATGCCGTCAACAAAGTTTTAAAAGACATGATTGTTAAAACGCGGCAGCTGGAAGGCTTTGACGCGCAGTACGTACCTGGCTGGGATTGTCATGGCATGCCCATCGAAATTCAGATCGAAAAACAGTACGGTAAAAATTTACCCACAGCTGAGGTATTAAGTAAATCGCGCGCTTATGCAGCGGAGCAAATTGAGCGTCAGAAAAAAGATTTCATCCGTCTGGGTGTATTAGGTGATTGGGATAATCCCTACACAACGATGAATTTTAGTAATGAGGCCGATGAGATACGCGCGCTGGGCAACATACTTGAAAAAGGTTTTGTCTATCGCGGTTTAAAACCTGTGAACTGGTGCTTTGATTGTGGATCTGCATTAGCCGAGGCCGAAGTTGAATACCAAGACAAACGGGATCCCGCTATTGATGTGGCGTTTCCTTTTGCTGAGCCTGAACGAGTGGCTAGTGCGTTTGGATTAACGTCACTGCCTGCGAAAAAAGGCTACGTTGTTATCTGGACGACGACGCCCTGGACTATTCCATCGAATCAGGCATTAAACGTTCATCCTGAATTTACTTACGCGCTGGTACAGGCTGATCGCCAAGGCGAAAAAATTCTGCTGATCTTGGCACAGGATTTGGTCGAAAGCTGTCTCTCGCGCTACGGCTTAGAAGGCGAAGTAATCGCTACCTGCGTCGGTGCAGCGTTAGCTCAAATTAATTTTCATCACCCGCTGCACACCACTGACAAAGCCTACGATCGCTTGTCGCCAGTGTATCTGGGTGACTACGTCACGACAGACGCAGGTACCGGTATCGTTCACTCTGCACCTGCTTACGGTATTGAAGATTACGCTTCATGCAAAGCTCATGGCATGAAGGATGATCAAATTTTAAGTCCGGTCATGGGTGATGGTCATTACGCCGCATCACTAGCGCTGTTTGGTGGCATGACTATTTGGGAAGCCTCTAAACCAATTTGCAGTGCGCTTGAAGCTGCCGGGCATTTGTTTAAGCTAGTGATGTTTGATCACAGCTACATGCATTGCTGGCGCCACAAGACTCCTATCGTTTACCGCGCCACCTCGCAATGGTTTGCGAGTATGGATAACAAGCCCAAACAAGGGAATGCATCACTGCGCGAAACAGCGCTCTCGGCGATAGAAGCCACTCGCTTTTTCCCATCGTGGGGTAAAGCGCGCTTGCACGGCATGATAGTCAATCGCCCCGACTGGACGCTATCGCGTCAGCGTCAGTGGGGCGTGCCTATGGCTTTTTTTGTACACAAAGAAACCGGTGATCTGCATCCCGATACGCCCGCATTGTTAGAAAAAATTGCCAAGCTGGTTGAACAACACGGCATAGAAGCGTGGCATACCCTAGACTTACAAAACTTCCTCGGCAGCGATGCAGCGCACTATGAAAAAAATCGCGATACCTTAGATGTGTGGTTTGACTCTGGCACCACACACCAAACAGTACTGCGTGGCTCGCATGCCAACGAATCTCACTTCCCTGCTGATTTGTATTTAGAAGGCTCGGATCAACATCGCGGTTGGTTCCACTCCTCCCTACTGACGTCATCCATGCTCAATGGCTGCGCTCCCTACAAGGCTTTGCTTACGCACGGCTTTGTGGTTGATGGCGAGGGCAAAAAAATGTCCAAGTCCAAGGGCAATGTCGTAGCACCGCAAAAAGTGTCTGACACACTAGGCGCAGAAATTCTTCGTCTGTGGGTGGCTGCAACGGATTACTCGGGTGAGCTGTCGATTTCGGATGAAATTTTAAAACGCGTAGTCGAAAGCTATCGCCGTATACGAAACACGCTGCGTTTTTTATTGGCTAATACATCTGATTTCAATCCGGCTACGGATGCCGTCGCCATAGATCAGCTGGTAGAAATTGATCGCTATGCTTTGGCGAGAATAAATCAATTACAGGAAGAAATTCGTAAACACTACGATGAATATGAATTTCATCCGGTAATCGCAAAGCTACAAATGTACTGCTCGGAAGATCTGGGGGGCTTTTACCTCGACATCCTAAAAGATCGTTTGTACACGGGCGGCACAACATCCTTAGCTCGTCGCTCAGCGCAGACAGCTATCTGGCACATTACTCAAACATTACTGCGCCTGATGGCTCCAATTCTTTCATTTACCGTAGAAGAAGCTTGGTCCGTGTTTGCAAATAAAGATATGTATCAGGAAAGCGATGAAACTATTTTCACTCAGACTTTTTATGTATTGCCTAAGGTGAGTGAATCCGCCGCGCTGCTAGATAAATATCGATCCATACAAGAGATACGTGCTGAGGTACTTAAGCAGCTTGAAGAAGTCCGCGTGTCGGGTGCTATTGGTTCGTCGCTGCAAGCCGAAGTCGAGATCCATACCAGCGGTGCCAAGCTTGCCTTGCTACAGGAACTAGGTGACGATCTTAAATTCGTATTGATTACCTCTGCAGCGACTGTGACGCCGGCTACCTCAGCCACTGATGAGAAAATCATCGTTAAAGCATCGACATACAAAAAATGTGAGCGCTGCTGGCACTATCGATCTGATGTAGGTTTGCTTGCTGATCATCCAGGTTTGTGTGGGCGCTGTAACGCCAATCTGTTTGGCAGCGGCGAACAACGCCGTATTGCCTGACCATAAACGAGTTCGCGCGGATTTATCTATGTCGAAAAAATCAGTAGGCCTAACCCTTTGGCTAGGTATTGCAGTGATCGTGGTGTTGATAGATCAGCTGACTAAAATCACGCTCAGCCGCATGATGCTGTACGGTCAGTCAGACACGATTACCTCTTTTTTCAATCTGGTAATGGTCTACAACCGGGGGGCGGCGTTTAGCTTTCTGGCCGATCAACCCGGTTGGCAGCGGTATTTTTTTGCGGGTGTGTCCTTGTTCGCTTCGCTGTTGATCATCTGGATGCTCAAGCGCCATCCTGGTCAGCGACTTTTTTGCTGGGCCATGACCTTGATTTTAGGTGGTGCGCTAGGTAACCTGATTGATCGTATAGCCTACGGTCATGTCATCGATTTTCTCGACTTTCATATAGGCAGCCTGCACTGGCCAGCATTTAATGTGGCTGACAGTGCCATTACCATTGGTGCTGTATTGTTCGTACTCGACGAACTGCGTCGGGTTAATCGCTAACGAAAGTCCATGCATCCATGAGCCTTGCTGGAAAAAATATCGTGTTGGGTCTGACTGGCGGCATTGCCTGTTACAAGGCAGCTGAGTTAGCGCGCGGCTTAGTAAAAGCAGGTGCCCATTGCCAGGTTGTGATGACCGAGGCCGCGCGTCATTTCATTACACCCGTCACACTGCAAGCACTCTCAGGCAAGCCTGTATTTACTGATCAGTGGGATAGCCGCATATCCAATAACATGGCGCACATAGATTTATCACGCGATGCAGATGCCATACTCATAGCCCCCTGCTCTGCTGACTTCATGCGCAAACTAGTGCATGGCGCAGCAGACGATTTACTCTCCACGCTATGTTTGGCGCGCCCTGCTAACGTACCCTTATTAGTTGCACCTGCGATGAATGTGGAAATGTGGGAAAACCCCGCCACTCAACGCAACGCTGCGCAGCTAAAAGAAGATCGCGTAACTGTCTGGGGCCCAGCAGCTGGCGACCAAGCCTGTGGTGAAACTGGGCTGGGTCGTATGCTCGAGCCCGAACAACTGCTAGAAGCTTTGTCTGCTTTTTTTCTGCCTAAGCTACTGGCTGGAAAAAAAGTGCTGATCACAGCCGGCCCCACATTTGAGCCGATTGATCCTGTTCGCGGCATCACGAATTTATCTTCTGGAAAAATGGGCTACGCAATTGCGCGCGCTGCCTGTGCAGCTGGGGCCCATGTCACACTAGTCTCAGGGCCTACCGCGCTGCAAGCACCTCACGGCGTCACGCTATTGCCTGTGACGACAGCACAAGAAATGCGCGATGCGGTGATGGCGCATGTTACGGGTCAACAGATATTCATTGCAGTTGCTGCAGTGGCTGACTGGCGCGTTAGCGACATCAGCTCACAAAAAATAAAAAAGCAGGACGGTCAGGCTCCCACTCTTTCGTTCGAACATAATCCCGATATCTTGGCTGAAGTTGCTGCCCTCGCCTCACCACCCTACTGTGTTGGTTTCGCTGCAGAGTCAGAAAATCTTCTTGTGCACGGTGCTGCCAAGCGCGAAAAAAAACGTATACCTCTGCTAGTGGGCAATATTGGACACCAGACCTTTGGTAAAGACGATAATGAACTCGTTTTATTTGATGCTCATGGTCACCAGAGCCTGCCTCGCGCAAGTAAAGAAACCCTCGCTATCAAACTAATTTCAGAAATTGCTCGCCGTTTGTAGGCCGTCACCACATGAAAACTATAGAACTTAAAATTCTCGATGAGCGCATGCGCGACCAACTACCTAGCTACGCTACCAAAGGTAGTGCTGGTCTTGATCTGCGGGCGTGTATTGAATCTCCGCTCACTATAGAGCCTGGCAGCACACATTTGATTCCAACAGGAATAGCTGTTCATATCGCTGATCCAGCGTATGCTGCCGTGATACTTCCACGTAGCGGACTAGGCCATAAACACGGTATCGTATTAGGCAATCTGGTGGGGTTGATTGATTCAGATTATCAAGGCGAGCTCATGGTCTCGACATGGAATCGGGGTACAACACCCTTTGTTCTCAATCCCATGGAGCGATTAGCGCAATTAGTCATAGTGCCGGTGCTGCAGGTAGGGTTTACAGTAGTTGATTCATTTGAAGGCAGCGATCGTGGCGCAGATGGTTTCGGCAGTACAGGGAAAAAATAAACGGAGGTTGTCGTGCCGCTGTTAAGGTTTTCAATTACACGCTTGCAGCAACTCTTCTCTAGCAAAAAAATTCTATTGCCAGTTTCTTTGTCAGTGCTAATCGCTGGCTGCACGCAGGTTCCGCTTTCTGCTGATAAATCTCCGCCTGCATCGCCAAACACAGCCACATCGACTAAACAAACATCACCTGAAAAAACACCTGCTACGCCGCCAGTAGCCATTCGTGATCCTGTACTCGACGGTATCGTACTAAAACAAGAACGTATCTACCGGATAGCTGCTCCGCTTATTATTAAAAATGCTGTACTTTGCAAAACACAAGCACGACCGCTGCTAGGGTTTACCGCTAAAAATCAATACTCGTTTCCACCTGAGCTAACGACCGCAGCACAACAGAGCCTGGGACTAGACGAGCGGCTGCAAGTCATGCAAATACTCGATGGCAGCGGAGCCATGCAGGCAGGACTTAAACGCGGTGACATTCTGCAAGCCATACAAGATCAACGCCTACCTACAGGCGCGCAAGCCGAGCCTGAAACAGCCCGTCTGCTACCACCTATACTGAAAAATCTCGCTGAGATAAAAATTACAGTCCTGCGGCAATCTCAACAGATAACCGTGACCGTCCCTCTGACTCTTGCCTGTGCATTCGCCATTGATGTGGGTAACTCTCAGCACATCAATGCGTATGCCGATGGCCGCCGAATTTTGCTAACACGCGGCTTACTAGACTCACTGAGCTCCGACGAAGACGTTG
>JAULVH010000264.1:0-4604 GCA_032111105.1 Burkholderiaceae bacterium
TCGACATGATGATTGCTGCCCATGCGGCGTCGGTTAAATCAACACTAGTCAGTCGTGACAAAGCTTTTTCTCAAATTCCCCCTGATTACTTAACTCTAGAGATTTGGTGAACTTTAAACTGCTTTTATTTCGTTATTGAAACCACAAAAAATCCCATAACAGACGGAATTCCAATGCCCACTATCAGGCCTTGGAAGACGCTATCCTCAGATGTAAAGACCATCAACCAACTTGCCTAAAACCATTCTCCGTTTTGCAATTCCTGAGATAATAAGTTCTCTCTGGAAACCAACTGCCTGACCACTCCGTAATGACCAAGCCTTCCACGGCAACCCTTGCGCCTCCGCCCCACGTATCCAACGGCGATGCGACGCCCCGTCTTGTATCCGCCTCTGAACTTCGCTCGCCGCTACGCATGTACCTTGAGCTGGTCTGTCGCCAGCGCCCCCTGCGTTCCATCCTGCTGGTTATAACTGCGGCCGCCGGTATCGCGTTGATGAGTTTTGAGCCGCTACTGATTAAACACTTGTTTGATCTTTTACAGAGTGGCAGCAGCATGTCGCCTGATTTTCAAACATCAGCACTCAGCATCTTTGGCTGGATTGCACTGGTCTGGCTCGGATCCTTCGCCATGAATCGTGTGCGCGAATACGTGGAAGCTTACACAGCACCTACCGTGCGACAAGAAATTCAAGAATTACTACTCGCGTGGGTTATGCGCCATTCAGCAGGTTATTTCAAACAGCAGTTTGCTGGCAGCCTGGCGCAAAACATCAAGCAAGCAGGCACTGCACTCGGAGTGTTGGTCTCCATAATTTTTAATGATTTTGTTCGACTCATCATCACCACCGTACTCACACTCTTTTTAGTATCAAAACTATCGTCTGAATTTGTATGGGCCATGGGCTTGTGGATGATGTCGTACTACACGCTGTGCTACTGGTTTGCAAAACGCACAGCACCTATGTTTAAAAAATTTACTCAGGCAGGCGCCAAAGTTACCGGCACACTGGTTGATACACTCACCAATATTGATTTGGTGCGTTCCTTCGCTACTGAAAAACGAGAACAATCACTCGCGATTAAAGATCTTGATGTTGAGCGCACAACCTCAGAGCACAACCGCAAATACATCATTTTTATGAACTCCGTTTTGTTTGGTGGTGTGCTGCTGTTTCAGATAGCCTTTATTGCCTATGCCATCCATCTCTACGTACTCAATCAACTGACCTTAGGTGATGTCAGTTTCATGATTTCGTTAGCCGCGATATTAGCGGTCAATGTGAACGGCTTATGCGGACAATTACTGGGCTTCTTTGAGCATATGGGTAGTCTGACCAGCTCACTCGATGCAATTTTAAGTCCACATGAAATCAAAGAGCCTGCTGTCGCCAATAATTTACTCGCGCACTCAGGCGCAATTGAATTTGACAGCGTGCAGTTTAGTTATCACGATGCGCGACCAGTCATCGGCAATCTTAATTTGCATATACGCGCCGGTGAAAAAATCGGTTTAGTCGGGCCTTCCGGTTCAGGCAAAAGCACGCTGTTAAAACTACTCACGCGCCAATACAATCTAAAAGACGGGCGCATACTAATAGACGGACAAGATATTTCAACTGTTTCGCTAGCGAGCTTAAATTTATCGATCGCAGAAATTCCGCAAGAATCCACCATGTTTCACCGCTCACTGCGAGCTAACATTACTTATGCTTCAGGCGCTGTTACTGAAGAGCGTCTGCACCAAGTACTTAAACAAGCCAAGTGTGATGAATTCATAAGCGATCGCGAACAAGGCTTAGAAGCCATCGTTGGTGAACGCGGCACCCACTTGTCTGGTGGCGAGCGTCAACGCATCGCCATTGCGCGGGCACTGCTCAAAGATGCACCAATACTTGTGATGGATGAAGCCACCTCATCGCTAGATTCACATACCGAACATCAAATCACCGAGGCCATTGCCGAAGTCATACGTGGTCGTACAGTAATCGCTATTGCACATCGCCTTTCTACACTGACAGCCATGGATCGGATCGTGTATATGGAAAATGGGTGCATACTAGAACAAGGATCACACCAAGAATTGCTAGCGATCGACGGACATTACGCACGTTTGTGGGAACAGCAATCCGAAGGCTTTGTGGCATAAGGAAAAAAACACCATGGGATTACGCAACCTTCATACCTTCGATGCAGAATACGCCAGTGCCTACGGCATATTGAAAGTTTTGTATGCTTTCGCCCGACGCAAAAACAAAGTGTCAAAGGCAGATCCTACATTCAACTATGTAGCGCAATTTGCGTGTCGTGAAGGCGCCTGGTTAGCAGCTGCTAAAGATTTGGGTAGCAGCATGATCGTTGGCATCGACACTCGCGATGCTATCGAAATGCCCTTATGTATAGATCCTTCTGAGTTCAAAGACATGGATCTGGCCAAAGTCAAAGTCAATCTACCCAGAAAATCTGATCTACTCATTTGTGTCGAGTATGTACATGAACTGAACGCCTCACGCGGCGAAGAAATGATTGCTGATATTTGCAACAGCGCCGATGAAGTGTTGTTCAGTTCAGGCGCACCGTATCAAGGTAATCATCCCGAATTCAACTACCAATGGCAGTCGCACTGGGCTGCACTGTTCTTTAAAGAAGGTTTTGTCCCCAACCTTCGATTTAGAGAACACTACTGGAGCGATAAGACCATTGATCCGGTATATCGGCAGAATTGCGTGTTCTACACACGCGCAGCCAAGTTACCGAAGAAGGCGCCCGATTTTAGAAAACTGGATGTGATTCATCCCGCTATCTTTGAAGCGGTGCAGGTCAGGCAGCAGGCGCTGGCAATGCAACTGACTAACGCTACGATTAGAAAGCTGCTGAAGAAGAAGGAAGATTAGGGAGACGCCAACTTGCCCGTCGGCAATGACTTATCGCTAAAATTTTTGTGTTGACGGTTTAGTGTGCATAAAAACGATAATGGATGCAGAAAATCGTTAATAGCTGAAGGCTTTTGCATAAAAACGTTAATGGCTAGGTTGGCACTTTCTAAACTTTCAATTGATCAGTATATTTTTCAAACCAAGTACTGAATAGTTGTAAACCTCTTACCAAACGATCTCCCTCATCATTTCGTCAAGCGCCATTTGAATTCTAGGATCGACATCTTCTTTCAAGCTAATCCAGAGCGATAACGGATCAACCATAGTAGATTTGCCAACCATATCTGGCTGATGCGACCACAATTGCAGCTCACTCAATCCCGGCACAGCTTGAGGCAGATGATCTATTTTGTTTTGCAGCTTAGTCCACGCTATGCCGCTCATTGCATAACAAGTTTCACTAGGTGAAGCCAGATTACTTTTTTGCGCAAGTGCAGATAAACCTGCAAGACGATACGTGCTACTTTTTTTTGGCGGTTTTATCCACACACTGCGTTTAACCGGTGTTTTCAAATATGGCTGTGCCATTTGCCAAATTTGTTCGTTGGTATGTAAAAATTTTACAACTCGAACTCGCCCATTCATCTCGCTCTCAACTAGCTCAGCACTTTCTAACTCCCGTATGCCTCTGTTGGCCGTCATTAGCGAATACCCCAGAGGCGTTCCGACATCGCCTGCAAACCATTGCTGCTGAACCGGGTGATTAAGCAATCGCCAAATAAGCATTGCCTGCGTAGAAGGGCTAAATACGTCGACTTTTTTTGTTCTCGCTTTACTAAAGTACTCGCGAAGATCAATGCCCATATCGGGCAAATACATCTGATTGCCCGCCACAATAAATGCCTGCTTTTGCTCTATAAGGTTTCGTCGTTCATACGATGCGAGCGCAGGTGGGCAGTAGGCCACAGGGTGACCCAGCTCAGCTTCAGCGCGCGCTAATTGAGCTCGAATAGTTTTGAGTGAAGTATTTGCCTGAGGCTTGGGGATTGCCAGCACAACCCAAGTACCTGCGATGCGCGCAGACAGAAAATTGAATTCGTCTTGCAGAAAATAGGGCAGTCGGTCTGCGTCAACACAGGGCTTAACATCAGCAACAGCTGTGCCGAGAACGTCGCGCAGATAGGTTTGAAGTTGGGCATCCATTCGCCAATATTAACACTATAAATGCACTGTAACTACAGTAGTGTTATCGTGTATTTACAATGTTATAAATGATTTGAAACTCGAATGACGCTCTTGCCACGCAACAAAGCCTGTATACGTAATGGTGTGTGGTGCGCCCCCCAAAAACACCAAATGTCTTCACATCACTCATCGGAAAGTTACACTAAGTGACATTTTCCGGTGAGTTAAACATCTTGTTCCGATTGGACAAACGAACTTGTTGCACCGGAATCTAACAATGCCTCTGCTGTGGCTTTGTTTATCCGTCACACTTGCCAACGTTCTAAGCGTTCGCACTCGCCAATGTTCTAAGCGTTGGGCCCATTTCAGCGTAGTTTTGGTTGGGAGCGACGCTGCGATGCAACAATCAACCTTCTTGGGGACAACTTATTGGATGTCAATATTCGGTGGTGTAGGAGATAGTCCAGAGGCGACCAGGTAAGGGAAACCCTTTGTTATTTTATGGATTTCAACCTTACCCGGCCCCCTCTGCTCACCTGGCTT
>JAULVH010000265.1:0-1753 GCA_032111105.1 Burkholderiaceae bacterium
GCTTTTTTATCCGACTTCGATGCCATGCGAATATCAACAGGCCGGTCGTTTTTAAGTACGAGGTGACTGAAATGCTTTTTAAAATTCTCTTCCGTTAAGTCAAACCCCTTGAGCATTCGCCGAAACAAATCCTGCTCAAGCCGATCAATGCGCCCATCCGAGAGCATGCAATCGGCCACATTGATCAAGATGCAGGTTTTTTGCTGATGATTCAGGATAGGACTCACCTGGCTCATGAAGTCAGGGAATTTGGTTTGCTTGACGTACTTCAGCGCGGCTGGCAGCGCTTCTTTGGATCCTCTCAGTGCGACATTGATTTGACCAATTTCTTCTTTCGCGATGTCGCCATCAACGCTCATCATGTACAACATGGCGACGATCAGAGCATCTGGCGGGGTCAATTCGCCAGCACCTACCTGTGCACTCGTGCCAAGGACAGAGTGTTTGTTTTTCAGGGATAAGGTGTCGAAATACGGCTTGAAGGAATTTTTGTCGTAGCCGAATTGACTCATCATGCGAGAGAACAAAATCATTTCCGATTTTGAAAAATCGCCATCCGACATACTGGAATCGCAAACATTGAGCAAAATGCAGAGCCGGCTATCGGTATCGACCAGTTCGGGAGCCTCGACCAAAAACGCATCCACGCTTTTTGATTCGACGTATTTCAGCGCTCTTTGCAAGACTTGCTGATCACCGCCAAACACCGACAGCAGATGATTGCACTCCTGCTCGGATATCTCATCATCCGCCGCCATCATGTAAAGAACGGCGACAATCAACGATAGATATGGCGTGAGATGCACAGTACCGCCACTGCCGGGCGAGACAAATCCTTTATCCTCGGAGAGGCTTTTCAGCAACCGATTAAAGAGATTGGTTTTTTCCATCACAGGCGCAAGCTCGCAGGTAGGCATTGAAGTCCTGTGCGCAGCCTCCGAAAAGTCTGGATACCGCGCGAGAACCAACCGGAACATACGTGGTGCGATGGCGTGGCCGCCCTGCATAAGTCACATAAGCTCTTAAAACCTCATGCTTTAGCAGGTGCGTGATACAGAAAGCTGCAGCAGACGCCTGCGGCATCTACTTTCGCTATGCACTTTCAGTATTTATTTTCGTTACGTACTTTCGGCATGCGATGACGCTAGACAGTTACGCCAGGCACTACCGGCAAGCGCATACAGCAGAACGTATGGCAGGCTGGGCGCACAAGCATTACGCTGAAAATATGGGGATGTCAGACCATCTGGGGTCTGAGTGCGATATGGCACATGCGGGCTAGCTAGCCCGCCCGCAGGTGACAAGTGATTGTTGCGATGTTTTGTTTGTGTAAAAACAGCTGCTTCGTGCAGATGACGGGCATCCGACCTGAGAGACTATTTTTTGGCGCAGATCACCATGTTGGTTGCGGTGGTGGCCACCGTCTCCACTTTACTAAAGCCCGCTTGCTGCAACACCATACCGAGTTTGGCGGGACCCGCCTGCGCACCAAGTGCCAGACCCACTTCTTGTGCCATCGATGCGGGTACGCAACCCATGGTCGAAGCGGTGTAAAACATCTGGCCGACGATATTGAAGTTATCTTCCAGCTTGTCATTGGCAAATGGCTCGATGATGACCAGCAGCCCATCCTCTTTCAGTTGCCGGCAGGCGTGTTCGGCTGCACCCACGGGGTCACCCATGTCGTGCAGGCAGTCGAAGAAGGCAATCACATCGAAGGTACCGGTGTAGTCCTTCGCGCTGCGTGTGTCGT
>JAULVH010000266.1:0-5966 GCA_032111105.1 Burkholderiaceae bacterium
GGCTGCCAATTCAACGCCGGTTGCCCCGCCTCCGATAATGACAAGATGAACTTTTTTAACAGGCGTATCAACCAACTGAAGAGCCCGGCTTTGAGATCGCATGCAGGCAGCTAAAATGCGCCTGCGTATGGTTTCAGCCTGATTAACTGTATCGACAGCCATGGCATGAGTTTCTGCGCCAGGCACATTAAAGAAATTGGTAACGCTTCCTATGGCGATCACTAAGGTATCGTAGGGAAGAACCCGCTCTGGCAGTATCGGCATCTGGTGTTCATCCAACACAGGTGCCACACGCAGGCATTTTTCTTCGCGGCTGACGTCCATTAACGCACCTTGATAAAACTCGAAGTGATGCCAACGTGCTTGAGCCACATACTCCAACTGATGAGCGCTTGGATCCATGCTTCCGGCTGCGACTTCATGCAGTAGCGGTTTCCAAATATGAGTCGCTGATTTATCGACAAGAATAATTTGCGCTTTTTTTGATTTACCCAACGAGTCACCCAGGCGAGTGGCCAGCTCTAATCCACCTGCGCCACCACCAACGACGACTATGCGGTGTATTTCTTGGCCAGATGAGAGGCGCTCCTTGGGGATGACATACGCTGAACTATTCATTATTTCCTAAGCAGATAATTTAAAAATATTCGATATGACGAGATTATAGGCCCTGGGCATCGACAGGATCTGAAGATCAGTGCAAGGTTTTTATATTAAAACATTTAATGGAAATATTCATTTTGATAATTTTACTTTTAATTTACGGATCATAAAAAAAACTAAAGTTCGTCTTTGTAAATAACAGAAGCTTAAATCTTCATTTGCCTAACTCTATGCTGCGCAGCGATGACTACTCGCTATACAATTCATCATTAATAAGCGACCACTTATCATCACCTACCTGATCTATAAAACCATCTTCTTTCGTTAATCAAACCCACCCTATTCACTGACAAAATTCTACTCAACATGAAATCAAAACCTACTAGTACCTATTTACGTTTTCTTCATTTAGCCAAAGCGATTAAAGATGTTCCAGCACTGCCCGGGCTTGAGCCACTCGAAGAAAAAATATTGGAAATTATTGCTGATGTACACGTAACCAAAGCGCGTCTCTCGGTAAAAGATCTCATGAACAAATCCGAGTTAGGTTCGCCCGCTATGCTGCATGGTCGATTGCAGTCTATGCGTGACAAAGGCTGGATAGCACTCGCCCCAACAGAGGACGCGCGACGTAAACAACTAGAGCTAACGCCTGCATCTTTACAGCATTTCGAAAAACTCTCACAAATTATGACTAAAGCCATGAAGATCAGTCGTAAATAATGGAGTCAATCAAAAAAGAAATTCAGCTGTTCATCGGCCTAGTCATTGCCTATGGCATTTTTTTCTTTTTGAATAACGCACTCACGCAGGCGCTATATGTAGTTCCTGGTGCGCACATTGTTCATTTGCCCAGCGGCTTAAAAATATTTATGGTGATGGTTGCTGGTTTAACTGGCGCGCTGGCTATTTTTTTAGTTGGGTTTTTCTGGGCAGTGCTTTATATGTTCAAAGAAAATTACACTCTAAGTCTCATGCTTTCATTAGTGAGTGGATTGGTGCCTTGGTTAAGCCTGGCACTACTAAGACATAAAATTCAACTAAACCCAGATTTATCTGACCTCACCTGGAAAAAACTGCTGACTATTGTGCTGACTTTCGCAGTACTAAATAGTGCGAGTCTACAACTGATTGTGTATAGCTACGGTGAAAGCACCGACCTGCTTAACGGCATTTGGGTTATGCTGGTTGGAGACATAACCGGTATATTTATTATGATTTATGCCATACGATTTTTGATGCGGATGCGAGAAACCGTCGTCGCACGATCTTCGGCTAATTCCATTAGCAAGTCAGAGCACATTTAAGCGTAGGAAAATAACCCGCCACCAAATCTCTTGAGCGTCAAATCTTAGAAAACTTAACCGCTCGAATGGCGTGACCATTTCACAGTCTAAAAAATTGAACCTTAAGTTACGATTCGTATTAATATAAAACTTGTGTAGTACAGTGGATTTCGGTGTAGTTTAGCTATCGTCAAATTCAAACAAGGGGATTCAAATGAAACAAGCACTCGTAGCCGTCATGATCTGTTTTTTCTCAAGCGCTGCATTCGCTAACCACCATGAGGGTACGCATGGTAAGTCTTCCCCAAAATCTCAGTCCCACAAAAAACACAAAGCACACTCCAAACACAAAAAAATGCCCGCCTAAATTCTAGGAACTCGAACAAAGTGGTACTCACTAAACAAAGTTAAAAAAAATGAGTGTCCCTTTGTTCCTTATCCGCAAGGATCAAGATCGGCAGCATCTACAGAATTTATTGTTAGCTGGCGCCAGTTCCAATCCAACACAACCCACCACGGCCGCCTACTTTGATGGTCTAAGAGACAGGGTACGCAAAACAGCCAAGTCACGTAACTAGGATTGAAAGCAAAACCCGTCATTCCGCGTGAATTGGCTAATCGGGATGTCTAAGCAGCTATCGGGAACTACCTTAGCGAAGATGCTGCAGTGGCGGCCTTAGGTTTGATTGACGAATTGGAGCGTGCGAAGAATTGCCCGCAGCGCCATTCATCCGCGTTGCAATCTCTTGCTGTCCAATACGTTCCGAATGAATCGTAAATTCACATCCTCAGGTAAATAGCCTTCGCCTTGCATGATCTTTTAGTTAGGGAGATTTATTAGGCACTCGAGAAAATTAAGGCCGAAGGAAGCGACTGGAACAAGTCGCTTCGTACCCTGATTTTTGAGTCCCGGGGAAAAGATGTCCAAATAGTGCCCAAAAAATGGTGTCACTAAAATGGAAACGGGCTAGCGCTTGTGGCGCTAACCCGTTGATTTTGCTGCTTTTTTTACTGGTGCGGCCGGCAGGAATTGAACCCACGACCCCTTGGTTCGTAGCCAAGTACTCTATCCAGCTGAGCTACGGCCGCGAAGATCAAAATTATAACACTAGTAAAACTCTCTGAGCACGCTTAGGGCGAGATGAGATGACTAACTACCCCCCACCTAGCCGATGATATTTACCGCTTGGCGGGATACAAGTCGTGCCCAACCTCATGAATTTGTTGTCGAAGTGCTTTACGTTCTTCCGGTGAAAGCTTGGGAGGGCGACGTTCTGCCTCGCGCTGACGAGCCTCATCCTGCTTTTTAGCCTGATCGTTACCGGCAGGCGCAGGTGGGCGCGCAGCACCTCCACCCTGCTCGGCTGCGGCCAGCGCCTGGCACTGAGAGCCGATCAAGACAATGGTAAAAACAAGAAAGTTCAGGATTTTCATGGGCTAGAGATGCTGTTTATTCTGGGTTTTATCGCAAATCCGTACGTTAGGCAGACCACATAATTTGTAAAGCTTTGTAATCATGACACGTCATTGCACAATCATTGACAAGATCGACGTTACCATATGGCCATGGACTCGACAAACGCTCCCAAACCCGTACCCTCGCGCCGCACTCCCAGCAGCCAGGCAAAAATACTGGTGGTTGATGATGATGCCCGCCTCAGAGACTTGCTCAAGCGCTTTTTAAGCGAGCACGGATTTTCTGTGTCGGTTGCAGTCAATGCTATTGAAATGAATCGTCTCTGGATACGCGAGCGCTTTGATCTACTGGTGCTCGATCTCATGCTGCCTGGCGAAGATGGCTTCTCCATTTGTCGTCGACTACGCGGCGGTGGCGACAGCACACCCATCATCATGCTCACCGCCAAAGGTGAAGATGCTGATCGCATCACAGGGCTAGAAATCGGCGCAGACGATTACCTGCCCAAGCCGTTTAATCCACGTGAACTAGTCGCCCGCATTGCTGCCGTACTGCGACGCGTTACACCCACTGATCTACCGGGTGCACCATCAGATCATACGGAACTATATCAATTCGGAGAATTCGAGTTCGATCTTGCTAAACGTTCGTTAACCAAATCTGGCCAGCCAGTCGCACTCACCACAGGTGAATACTCTGTATTAAAAGTCCTTGCGCGCCACGCACGTCAACCACTCTCCCGAGAAAAATTAATGGAGCTTGCGCGTTTGATCGCAGTCTGGATGTGCAAATTTCCAGGCTACGTAAATTAATCGAACCTGATCCATCACTGCCGCGTTTTATTCAGACAGTGTGGGGATTAGGTTACGTCTTTATCCCGGATGAACAATCCCGATAACTCATCACAAATGCAATTTCTATCTGGCTTACGAAGCGGCCTGTTTTGGCGTACTTTTTTTCTATTGGCGTTTCTCATTGCTACCAGCATGGCGGCATGGGTTGCGAGCTTTCGTATTGTTGAGCGCATACCGCGCGGCGAACAAGTGGCTGCACAAGTAGTCTCTATAGTCACCATCACACGCGCGGCCTTACTCCACTCCAATCCAGCATTGCGCCGCGAATTATTATTTGATCTGGCCTCTACCCAGGGCATACGTGTTTATCCACGTGAAGAGGATGACGACACCGAGCCCATGCCAGACAGTGATCTGATACAAGTTATTGAAGACAACGTAGAAGCACGATTAGGTCAAGATACACATTTTGCAGGTTACGTGAATGACATACGCGGCTTTTGGGTGAGTTTTCGTATTGATGATGACGACTACTGGCTCATGCTTGATCGTGATCGTGTAGAGCAAGCATCAGGCGTGCAATGGCTGGGCTGGGCTACCGTAACACTGCTGTTGTCGTTGATTGGTGCTGCATTTATTAGCCGGCTCATCAATCAACCTTTATCAAGAATTTCATCCGCCGCGCGTGCTGTTGCCCGCGGAGAAACACCTGCAGAATTACCCGAGCAAGGTCCGGCTGAAATACGCGAAGCCAATCAGAGCTTTAATCAGATGGTGCATGATCTCAAACAGGTGGAATTAGACCGTGCAGTCATCTTGGCA
The DNA here is from genome assembly GCA_032111105.1 of Burkholderiaceae bacterium. Taxonomy (GTDB): domain Bacteria; phylum Pseudomonadota; class Gammaproteobacteria; order Burkholderiales; family Burkholderiaceae_D; genus Pernthalerella. The sequence goes on from JAULVH010000266.1 coordinate 4,923, forward strand.
GGTATCTCGCATGATTTACGCACGCCGATTTCTCGTATGCTGCTAGAAGTTGAAATGGCAGGATTATCGGAGGATGCATTAAAAGGTATGCAATCCGATCTGGGGCAGATGGAAGCCGTCATCGCGCAATTTTTAGACTATGCTCGCCCCGCTGAGCCCGCTAATTTTACGATGCATGATCTGGCGGCATCGCTGCGAAAAATTACCAAAGAATATCAACGCCGATCAGATACCACCATCACGACCAACATTCCCGAACGACTGAGTTTGCGCTGCAATGCCACCGAGATTGATCGCCTCGTGCGTAACGTTATAGAAAACGCACGACGCTATGGCAAAACACCGGGAACATCCATCACTGAAATTCATATCAGCGCATGCGTGGATGGCTCAATGATACGACTAGACATAGACGATCACGGTAGTGGACTTCCCGATGATCAGTTGGGTCAGGTCACGCGCCCATTCACGCGTTTGGATGCAGCGCGAAGTCAGGCTAATGGCGCAGGTTTGGGATTAGCGATTGTTGATCGCGTAGTACAACGGCATCAAGGCCGACTAGAATTAAAAAACCGCGAGGGGGGTGGGCTCGCGGTTAGGGTCTGGCTTAGCTGTTAAGTTACGTAAGATCTTTGAGTAGCGCTGCCAATGTTTCCTGAGGAATTTCTTCCACATGCACTGGGTAATTCGGATGGTCACAGCCCATCATGATTTGTGCGCCGCTCTTGAGCGCTGATTTCATTTCTGGTGTGAGTTCAAACCTAACAAAGTGAACAGCCGATGTTTTTTCTGCCGTCTCACGTTCTAAATCTTCATCAGCAATCGCATACACGCGGCTTTGTCCCTCGACCTGAACAAATAAACGATCTTCAATGCCAATGAGTTTGGATAGTGCTACCTTGCGCTCAGCGACATTGCCGTACTCAATGAGCATCGTCGCTTTAAAATTACTACCATCTGGACACAATGGATTGTAGGCATCCAACTCTGACTGTATGCCTTCATCTTCGAATATCTTTTCGATACGCAGCATTTCTTGTATCT
>JAULVH010000266.1:5976-8868 GCA_032111105.1 Burkholderiaceae bacterium
AATAAAGTAACGTGGTTACCAAGATGAACCGTGCGGTTCTTTTTATGCTCAAGTACTTGTCTACGAAAATCTATGCGCTGCTTAGAATAGGTTTCTAGCGACATCAAGGTTTCACGGGCAATAATCATGGTGTACTCCTTCAATAATTAAATAGCGTAGGCTTTACGTAGCAGTGTTAATGGATGAGCCATTTCGGCTTTCTTCAATCCATTTTCTTCCATGCCTTGGGCAATGTGGTGTCCAGCCAGCTGGCAATCCGATGAGATGTAATCAGGCTCATCGTTGGCCATCGCTTTAAATACTGGCTTGCCGATTTTCATGGAATTGGCATGAAACTCTTTTTTCACACCGTAGGTACCTGCATGCCCAGAACAACGCTCAACGATATTGAGTTTGGTATCAGGCACCAGCTGCAGCATGTCGGCCGTCTTGCGTCCTACGTTTTGTACGCGCGAGTGGCAAGGTATGTGATACGAAATATGACCCAACGATTGTTTGAAATCCGTATTTAAAAAGCCATCGCGATTGCGCGCCACAAAATATTCAAACGGATCCCACATCGCTTCTTTAACTAGCTGGGTGTCTGCGCACTCCGGGAACATTAATGGCAGCTCTTGTTTGTACATCAAGGTGCATGAAGGAATAGGCGTCAAGATGGCATAGCCCTCTTTCGCTAATTTCGCTAGATGAGGAATGTTGATCGCCTTTTTTTCAGCGACACCTTCCAAATCACCCTGCTCAAGTTTAGGCATGCCGCAGCACGCTTCTTTCTCGACCATTACGTAGGGAATTTTATTGTGGTCAAGTATCGCCAATAAATCATGACCTATACCTGGTTCGTTGTAGTTAACGTAGCAGGTCGAATAAATCGCAACCTTACCTGGTGTGAGATGACCATTCTTGACTTCATGCTCAGGTGATTTTTTTGCACCCGAACGAAATTTTGTTGTTGCAAATTCAGGCAACCACGCTTTCTTATCTACACCGAGTACGTTTTCTAAAAGCCCGCGGGTAGCTTGCGCTTTATTTACCGCATTGACTGTTTGAGTCACGATAGGGATGCCGGCAAACATGCCCAGGCCATCGGTATTGGAAAGAAATCTATCGCGCGCTGTAACGTGGCCTTGTTTGAATTTCACAGCTTTAGCACGCAACATCAAATGGGGGAAATCTAGATTCCATTCATGCGGTGGCGTGTAAGGACATTTCGTCATGTAGCAGAGGTCGCACAGGTAGCACTGGTCGACCACTTTAATGTAATCTTTTTTATCAACGCCATCGACTTCCATCGTCTCAGATTCATCCACCAAATCAAATAAGATGGGGAAGGACTGACACAAAGACACGCAACGCCTGCAACCATGGCAAATATCAAATACTCGCTCTAGTTCAGCGTTTAATGAGTCTTCGTCATAAAATTCTTCAGAGACCCAATCCAGCGGATGCCGGGTAGGTGCTTGTAGATTGCCTTCAGTTGCCATGGTGGGAACTCTCGAATGGATGATGTCGATGATGTCAGGCGGACCAAAATACGAGGAAGAAGTTCTGCCTGACGCAAGCCCCTCTGCTCTTGCAGAGAGGCTTGTTCAGTTTGTCAGCGCCGGATCAACTAGCTGCAATGATTCCCGACGCCGTCCGACAATGAATTTCATCATCGGAGTGTGCCGCTTATTACTTAGTCGACCAATGCGTCGAGGGCCTTCTGGTAGCGGTTGGCATGTGAGCGCTCTGCTTTAGCCAATGTTTCGAACCAGTCAGCGATCTCGTCAAAGCCTTCGTCGCGTGCTGTCTTAGCCATGCCTGGGTACATGTCTGTGTACTCATGCGTCTCACCAGCAACAGCTGCCATCAGATTTTGGCGTGATGAACCGATAGGCATACCGGTCGCTGGATCACCAACGGTCTCGAGGTACTCGAGGTGGCCGTGTGCGTGGCCAGTTTCGCCTTCTGCTGTTGAACGGAACAGTGCTGCTACGTCATTTTGGCCTTCAATGTCAGCCTTGTTCGCGAAGTACAAATAACGACGATTGGCTTGTGATTCGCCTGAGAAGGCATCTTTCAGATTGGCTTCAGTTTTGGAGCCCTTCAACTTGGACATGTGCATCTCCTATGTGATTCGGTGGTGAAAAACGTGCCGTCAAAGCCCTACACGCAAGATTCGGAGAACGGTCACGACTGAAAACCGACTACTCAGTATAGGCTTTCAGGTCGCGATTGTGACCTTATAAGATCAAAATCTCAAATTGAGGTTCTCAATCTAGTCGATTAAAAAAAGCTATCGGATTTTAATTGCCGCTAGATGAGAACTATTATCAAACAGGATGTATCAGAACGACAACCTGGGCAGCAATTCCCTCTTCGCGGCCTTCCCAACCTAGCCGTTCATTGGTTTTTGCCTTGATATTGACTTGCAGAGGATCAAGCTCAAGATCCGTTGCTATATGGGCAATCATGGCAGAGATGTGGGGTGCCATCTTGGGTGCCTGAGCAATCACGGTGGCGTCGATATTACCTATTTCATAACCTGCCTCGCGCACCAGACGCCCGGCTTCCTTGAGCAGTACCCGGGAATTGGCTCCAGCATACTTAGCATCCGTATCCGGAAAATGCCGGCCTATATCCCCCAAACCCGCTGCACCAAACAAGGCATCCGTAATTGCATGCAGCAGCACATCTGCATCCGAATGACCAAGCAAGCCCAACCTGTGAGGAATTTTTACTCCACCAATAATGAGTGGGCGACCCGGTACCAGCGCGTGGCAGTCGTAACCCTGACCCACTCGAAACGGCGGCGATTTTTTCATGCGATTCCTTTTAAATAGAGCTCAGCCAGCAGCACGTCCTGGGGCAACGTCACTTTAAAGTTACGCGCACTGCCCTCAACCAGTTTAG
>JAULVH010000267.1:0-5957 GCA_032111105.1 Burkholderiaceae bacterium
AAGCGGCAACGCACAAACAAAACTCAATGATTCCAGCGTAGGCGCTTTTTGTAGCGCGGGCTGTAACCAAGCTTCGTTTTGCATGAGGTTGGCGATCACGTTGCGATGACTAAGCATCGCCCCCTTGGATAGCCCGGTGGTACCACCGGTATATTGCAAAAAAGCGATGTCGTCATGACTGAGCTCTATGGGCTTGAGTTTCATGGAAGCCGCTTCATTTTGCACACCATTAAAACGTATGGCGTTCGGCAAGGAATAAGCAGGGACTAATTTTTTAATAGTACGAACCACAAAATTAACTATGGTCCCCTTTAAGCCACCCAGCATATCTCCCATGCTCGCAATGACGACGATTTTTATCTTTGTATGCGCCATCACTTTTTCTAGTGTGTGCGCAAAATTTTCGAGAATGATAATAGCTTCAGCACCTGAATCTTTCAGCTGATGCTCTAGCTCACGCGGTGTGTATAAGGGGTTTACGTTCACAACCGTATAGCCTGCGCGCAAAACAGCTGCAATAGCTACTGGATACTGCAAAACGTTGGGCATCATGAGGGCGACCCGCGATCCAGGAGCCAACCCCTGCGCTTGTAACCAGGCACCTAGTTTTTGTGACATGGAATCAAGCTCGGCGTAGGTCATAAACTTATCCATACACACGTAAGCATTACGTTGAGCATACTTGGTGAAAGCTTCGTCCATGAGGTGCACCAGAGAGCGATAACAGGTGTAATCAATCTCAGCTGGAACACCCGCAGGATAAGATTTAATCCAAAATTTTTCCATTTACCACCCCTCCGTCGGGCTCTGTATGTATTTTTTTGATTGATCTAAAACGGACGCAACAATTTGACTTAATTGTTCTGATGCTAGCTCAAATGGAACAGATTATGTTCTTATTGCGATGCAGCAGTGGCATTTGGCGCAGTTTTGCTGGCTGACTGATGCACTAGGGATGTGTATCGTTCGAGTACTTGGCGGCGCGCTACAGCATCCATAGATGCCAGATTTTTTACAGCGCGATAGAACTCGGTTAGATTTCCCTGTTCTGCCAACAGCTGCCTAAACTCTGGCACCCAATCATTGTAGGTCGCGATCAATACAAAATGCGCATTAGACACCGGCTCGTTGAACCAACGATCGTAACCTGAATATCCGCCCCAAGTTTGCTTAAGCAGGCTGTAGTCTGATTGTATGAACTGCATTAATTCTAATTTTTTCTGGCGTTTATCATCGTCACCTACTTGTTGCTGATAAACAGTGTCAAGTTTAAATCTGTACGTAGTTAACAAGCTTAAAAATTCACTGCGCCTTCCCTGGTAGGTACGGTAGTTATCTCTTAGGGTATCGTCAGCGCGTGCAGCTAGCCAACGCGACAATCCAATTTCTTCTACTGCTGTCGCAAACGATTCATTAAATGTTGTATCTCCTGCTGCATAAGCGACTTGATGCGCGAGCTCGTGAAAAATAAGGCGCGCTATTTCTGGCTCAGAATAGTTAATGAAAGTAGACAAGACAGGATCATTGAACCACCCCAGGGTGGAGTAGGCAGGAACGCCGGTGACACGTACGTCCATTCCTTGTTTCTGCAATTGCTCAGCAAAATTATGAGCTGCCTGCTTGTCGTAGTACCCCCGATACTCGACGCAACCTGCTACGAAAAAGCACCAACGTTTCGGAACCAACGAAAGCTCAGGGGCTGCAACCACATTCCAAACGACAAATTGTCGTTCTATGTCTGCATAGGCTGTGTAACTTTTATTGTCGGGCAAACCTAGTTCGCGAACAGCAAACGCACGTATTTCTTGGACGCGCCTTAGCTTAACTTTGAGATGGCCATCTACTGATGGATCCGATAACCAATCATCTATTGGCTTTGCTTGATATAAAACAGAGAGCTGGCCTTTAGCTGCCTGAGCATAATAGCTTAGCGATGTACATCCACCGACCAGACTGAGCGCACCTAGTGCAAGAACGAAAAATAGATTTCTCAAAACACGCAGTATTTATTAATTTTTTGAGTTGTATTGTGCAGTTAAACTTTTTCTACTTGAACTAATAGATCATAAAAGGTTGGCGCTCTTCCCATGTCTGTGAGTCGCTGACTGGTAAGTTCATTTGCATTTTTCCCATCTGATGCAAGTTTTTTCCACCAAATAGATAATGCCACTACCAAGCCAGGACGAGCGTGATTTGTTACACGTACTTTCGCCTGCATAGAACCTCGGTCATTAAAGATTCTGACAACATCGCCATTAGCTATATTTCTTGTAAGGGCATCCCCTGGATTCATTTCCAGATGAGGTTCTCCTTCAGTATTTCTTAAGCTCTTAACATTTACGAAGGTTGTATTGAGAAAATTTCGTTGTGGTGGCGAGATCATCGCTAACGGATATTTTTTTGCTAGTTCGGGTGAACTAGCCACGGACTCATAGGGCGCTATATAAGCGGGCAAGGGGTCTAAACCATCAGCCTTCATTCGTTCACTATAAAATTCGCATTTACCTGAAGGAGTACGAAATCCGCCGTTCGCAAAAGGTGCATCTGCAACGTTTAAGCGCATCCAGCCATCACGTTTCAACGTTGTCCAATCAAAATGGATTGCATGAGTGTGTTTCGCATCAAACGCAATTGCAGCGATATCATCGTCTGAATCGCTAAAACAGGGTTCTGTAAAACCCATTTTTTCTGCCAGCAAACGAAAAATTTCACTGTTCGGTTTTGATTCACCGAGTGGTGCAATCGCCGGATTGTTTGCCATGATGTAGAGATGTCCGTACGTGGCATGTATATCCGTGTGTTCTAGCTGTGTCGTTGCAGGCAAAACGATGTCTGCGTAATCAACGGTTTCCGTTTTGAAATGCTCGAGAACTACTGTAAACAAATCGTCTCGCGCAAATCCTTGGGCCACTTTTGATGACTCGGGCGCGACGGCTACTGGGTTGGAGTTATAAACGATAACTGCTTCCACGGCGGGACCGAATTCGTCGGACGATTTTTTTAATAAATCATCTCCTATGGTGCTCATATTAATAGTTCGTGATGGCCTAGCAGGATTCACGGGGTGTAAATCTGGACGAGATAATTGCTGTTCATTTTTTGGATAAGTATCTCCCGAAGACAGTAATACTCCTCCTGCCGCATGACGCCACGCGCCAACTAATGCGGGGAGGCACGCTATATTACGAACGGCCATTCCACCTCCATGCGCGCGTTGAACACCGTAATTGACGCGAATAGCAACTGGCTCGCCTTGTTTGGCAGTTTCTCCATAAAGTCTGCCTAAGAATTCCACTTCCTCCGCTGTGATGCCGCAGGTCGTTGCAACTTGCTCTGGAGTCCACGTACTTACACGTTCTTTTAGTTCAGTAAAACCTAATGTGTATTTAGCTATGTAGTCATGATCCAATAAGTCATCACGAATCAGTATATGCATCATTCCCAGTGCTAGTGCTGCATCTGTTCCTGGAAGTACTGGTATATGGTGTTGGCATTTTTCAGCAGTCAGTGATCGGTACGGATCTATTGCTACGAGTATTGCTCCTCTACGTTTAGCTTCTTGAGCCCGAGTCCAAAAATGTATATTGGAACCTATTGAATTCCCACCCCAGATTAGTATGACTTTTGAGTTTTCATACTGTTCAGTATCCATACCCATTTTCGCACCCAGGGTGTACTTGATACCTACACCGCCAGCTGACGAGCAAATTGTTCTATCCAGACGTGAAGCTCCCAGTTTATTAAAAAACCTCATTGCCATGGACTCGCCCTGAACAACTCCCATAGTCCCTGCATAGCTATAAGGAAGGACTGCTCTTGCATCTCTTGCTGCGATTTCTTTTAGTCGGTCTGTAATTGTGGTTAAGGCCTGATCCCAGGAAATTTGCTCAAATTTACCCTCGCCCTTTTTACCCACTCGTCTTAATGGATGTAACAACCTGTCATCATGGTAAGTACGCTCTAAATAACGAGACACTTTTGTGCACAAGGTTCCATCCGTATTCGGATGGTTGGGATCACCTTTTATGTCTATAGCCACACCGTCAGTGACAGTTACCAGCATTGCACAGGTATCAGGGCAATCGTGTGGACATGCAGCACGCACTACGCGAGTATTCATTTTGTTTTCTACTTCAAAGTGATTAGTGGATTAGCAAGTAGTCGTTCTCTGCCTTCTACGGGTAATATTACACAAAGGTTAGCTATCCTCTAGCCTGTCTTTTGCTTTTTACGATTTAAATTTAATAATACAAACCATAGCAAGGATGTTGAGACCATGAATCTAATTGATCCGATACTGCAGTTTCAAACTGAATTGAAGCTCATCAGACGTACTATTCACGCTCACCCTGAATTGTCATATGAAGAATTCAAAACGTCAGAGTTAGTTGCCCAAAAACTTACAGAATGGGGTATCCCTGTTATACGCGGCTTGGGAGGAACAGGAGTTGTTGGGGTAATTAAGCACGGTACGAGTCTCCGAGCAGTTGGTCTTAGAGCGGATATGGACGCCCTTCCATTGCAAGAGTTGAATGACTTTTCTCACAAATCTGTTCATCCTGGAAAAATGCACGCCTGCGGTCACGATGGCCACACAACAATGTTGTTAGGTGCTGCCCACTACTTATCAAAACATAAAGCCTTTGACGGAACGGTTTATGTGATTTTCCAACCCGCTGAAGAAGGAGCTGGTGGAGCTAAAAAGATGATGGAAGATGGTTTATTTACACAGTGCCCCATGGAAGCAGTTTTCGGCATGCATAACTGGCCTGGATCACCCGTTGGAACCATCGGTGCAGTAGTTGGCCCGATGATGGCTTCATCAAATGAATTTGAACTCACTATCCAAGGTAAAGGTTCGCATGCTGCTCAACCGCATCTCAGTACCGACCCAATTATGGTTGGAGTCCAGATTGCTCAAAGTTGGCAGACCATCATTTCCAGGAATAAAAACCCTCTAGACGCAGGTGTTCTCTCTATTACTCAAATACATTCAGGCAGTGCTACAAACATAGTTCCTGATACTGCATCAATCATAGGAACTGTTCGCACATTTACCAATGAGACGCTAGATCTCATAGAAAACCGGATGCTTGAAATTGCTCAACACACTGCATCAGCTTTTTGTGCATCGGTGGAATTCTCATTCAAACGAAACTACCCACCGTTGATTAATCACGAACCTGAAACAAAGTTCGCATTAGAAGTAATAGAAGATATTGTTGGCGAAAGTGGTGTGCTCAAAAATATAGAGCCAACAATGGGATCTGAAGATTTTGCATTCATGCTCGAAGAAGTGCCGGGTTGCTACGTGTTTATTGGTAATGGCGATGGAACTCACCGAAGTTCGGGTCACGGATTAGGTCCATGTAACCTACATAATCCTAGTTATGACTTTAACGACGATTTACTTCCTATTGGAGCGAGCTACTGGGTCAGATTGGCAGAGCAGTTTTTGGCTAAACCATCTCTACGCTAGACATCACAAAAAGAACAATCACCCTGCCTTTGCCACCAATCCGAACTAACGACTGCATAGTTTTGGTTAAGGCCTAGCCACTACATCTTTACGAAATAGTGAGCCAAAAGAAAAAACCCCCAACCGGTAACAGTTGGGGGTTTTAAGAATAATAGCCTGACGATGACCTACTTTCACACTGGTTGCAGCACTATCATCGGCGCTAAGTCGTTTCACGGTCCTGTTCGGGATGGGAAGGGGTGGTACCAACTCGCTATTGTCATCAGGCATAACTTGTAAAGTCGACTGTTTCACCGTTCAAACTGGTGGAACAAACAACTCAATCTGGAAGAAGTAGTAGTAATACATATTAGTGGGCGTGATGCTCAATCATTCACATACGCTTTAACACTTGTCTATAACAGTCAATGTTATAGGGACAAGCCGCACGGGCAATTAGTACTGGTTAGCTTAACGCATTACTGCGCTTCCACACCCA
>JAULVH010000268.1:0-9692 GCA_032111105.1 Burkholderiaceae bacterium
CTGTCTTTCGCGGCGCGATCGAGCATAGACTGGCTTACGGATCCAAAGTTGGGTATTGCGATAGGCTTAATTCCAGCCCCGGCAATCGGTTCTTGTGCAGACACTGAACCTGCGAGCAGCAGGCTAGTGATTGCAAGCGTCTTGAGCGTCTTATTAAGAGCCATGATGCTTCCTCTCTAGTTGTGATTATTGTCTTTTCTGTCTGGCAAACCCGCAGAAAAACCTTGAAAATATTAATCAAGGATTTTCGAGCTTGCAGCCCCGCGAGGAGCGCACATGTAAACCAGACCTCTTTTTGTCTACCGCAATAAAAACACTTATTATTGCGCTGACTGATCCTATTACCAGTTAACCCGCTTTGCAATAAGAAACATTGATTTATTAGGGCTATACACATGAAAATTATCAAACGAATTATGCTGCTTTTAAGCCTGTTCTTTTTTTGCGGCGCAATAAATGCACAAGACGCCGATAATCCTCACAGTTCGTCGTTGGCTGCTGTACGCGCCGGTAATCTAACAAAACTAAAAGATTTGATCGAAAACAGGGGTGCGAACATCAATTCGCGCAATCGGCCTGGCGAAAGTTTATTAATGATGTCCATCAAAGCAGGTAATAAGGACATGATTAATTACCTGCTTGAGAAAGGCGCGAACGTCAACACAGCTAACACCGCCAAAGTGACGCCAGTAATGGCCGCTGCTTATGCTGGTGATGGCGACACGTTAGAGAAGCTGCTGGCCAGGAATGCCGACGTTCATGCGGTCGATCAATTAAAAAAATCGGCTATGGTTTACGCGGCAGGTAATGGCCACACAGAAGTAGTTGCGCGGCTGCTTATGGCGGGAGTTGATATTAATGCGCGATACAAAAGCGACCTGACAGCCTTGATGTGGGCCGCAGGCTCGGGCCATGCTAAGACAACCGCATTTTTGTTGGATAAAGGTGCAGACACAACGTTGCTCGATGACAGAGGTAAAACTGCCTTGCAAATCGCAGACGATGCAGGCCATCTGGATGTAAAGAAAATATTAGAGCAGCGGCGTAACTAATTTGCCGAAATAAAAAAAGCCCGCACAAACTATGCGGGCTTTTTTTCGGAGTTGCATTTCCAAATAACACCAATGCGAAAACCAAATGGACTATTCGTATTAGCGTTTTTTCAATTCCACTTCAAATTGAGCAAACCAGGCAGAGACTTTTTCAATATCGTCATTTGATAATGGCTTGGCGATAACGCTCATTTGTTCATGGTGGCGCTGGCCATCACGAAACTGTTTTAATTGGCTGGCAAGATAAATTTCAGGTTGACCCGCCAATGAAGGCGTACCGGGCATTTTAGATATCCCATTGTCGCCATGACACATCGTGCAGCTATGCGCGATTTGAGCGCCAGTTTTTTCTGCAGCAAGTGCGACGTTGGTCAGACTAGCGGATAGTAGGGTGGCAGATAATAAAGTTGTGAATCGCATGTTTAAAATCGAAAAGTTATTTTTGCAAGGGTTGAGCTACGCCCTCAATTGAAAACGCCTGCCGCGAATAAACGAAGCAGGCGTTTTGCGTCAACGACCGGGCAAAGCCCGGTGCGATCACGAGGATCGATTAGTTGCCGGTGTAGCTGATGCGATAGATCGCGCCAGCGTAGTCATCGGAAACCAGGATCGAGCCGTCTGGCAAGTTCGCCACGTCAACTGGGCGGCCAATAGCGCGCTTAGTTGCTGCGTCGATGAAGCCTTCTGCAAATACTTCTGCTTTGCCTGCTGTGCCGTCTGCGTTCACTGGAACGTAGTTGACCAGGTAGCCGCTAGGAACTGTACGGTTCCATGAGCCGTGCGAAGCGACAAAGATACCGCCCTGATATTTCTTAGGGAAGGATTTGCCAGTGTAGAAAGACATACCAAGCTGAGCCTGGTGAGCTGGGAATTCAACTTGTGGGAACGTTGATTTTGGCTCTTTCATGTCTTTCAGTTCTGCAGCAGCAGGTGAACCTGCAACTTTGTAATGACCATTCCAGTATGGGAAACCGAAGTGCTCACCAGCCTTGGTGATGCGGTTCAGTTCGCCTGGTGGAATGTCGTCGCCCAGACCGTCAACCTGGTTGTCTGTCGTCCAGATAGTCTTGTCTTTTGGATTGATGTCCATACCAGCTGGGTTACGCATACCCATTGCGTACACTTCACGGCCCGAACCATCAAATGGGTTCAAGCGAACAACACCGCCGATACCAACTTTGTTGTACAGGTCGATCTTGTCTTTAGGCTGAACGTTGTATGGCTGGCCCAGAGTAACGTAGAGCTTGCCATCATCAGCTACACGGCAAACGCGGCCAGTGTGGTTGTATGACTGCTCTTCAACTGGAATCAGGCCGCCTTCTTTAACTGCAGTAATCACTGCAACGTCCGGACCTTCGTAGAAGTATTCAGCTGCTGGGAAGTTCAGAACGCGGTTCGACTCAACCACGATCAGGAAACCATCCTTAGTCCAGCAAACGCCGTTAGGATTTTTGAATTTGATCGAAGGAGCGAAAGGCTTAACTTCGTCAGCAGTCATGTCGCCGTTACGGTCAGTAACTGCCCATACGGTGGTTTTGCGTGTACCAACAAACAGCATGTTCGTTGATGGAGCAACCGCCATGTAGCGCGCGTCAGGAACAACAGCGTACAACTCAATCTTAAAGCCTTCAGGAAGTTTGATTTTCTTGAGGTTGGACTTGAGCTGTTCAACGTTCGCACCGGTCTGAGGAACGGTAGGAATGTCGATCGCGGTGTTGGTGTTTTTCATTGCCGAGATCTTTTCCAGATTCTCGTCGGCAAAGCTAGGTGCAGCAAATGCTGCGACCAGAGCTGTAGCCAAAATGCTCTTTACGAATGCAGTGGATTTAGCCAATGTAATCTCCGATTGATTTTTGTAGACAAAACAATACTAACAAAGTGAACCCAAGTATAAATCTCATTAACAATTTTACAATTAAATTAATTAAATCTATGCCATATTGCATATGGGGCCCTGAATATAGGCTCCTCATATATAGCCGTACAAGTGAATTTTTTTCATCCGATTTGTTTATTTGAGGTGCAAACATGCCTGCACCACAAGAACTTACGCACAACGGTAAAAAACTTCCACAAAGTAGCCTATATCAACGGTTTTTTCACTAAAAACAAAATAAAAAGAGCCAACTACATAATTAAGAAACTTGGTTTAATAACAAAACAAACGAAATTTTTTTGCAGCCGTAGTTATATATACCTAAGCCGCCATAGCGCATTAACCAAACTGCACAAAATAAATCATTACTTAAGTACTTAATGCGGGTAGCCAGGCCGCTAGCTTAACGGCCTGGCATGACATTAACGAATCACTACGCCCCAAGGAGTGTCGCCTACTTTAATTTCGCTGAGTACTTTTAGCTCAATGGCGTCTATCACCGATACTGAGTTGGATCGACCATTGGCCACATAAAGCTTTTTCCCATCGGGCGTGATGGCCATATTCCAAGGGCGCTTGCCAACCGGAATAGTGGCAAGAATTTCATAGCTAGCGGTGTCAATTGCCGAGACCGTACCGTCCTTGCCATTGGTAACAAATACGCGACGGCCATCGGGTGAAACAGTGACGCCGTTGCAGAAATTACCGGTCTGTATTTGCTTGATGACTTTACGGCCAGGTACGTCGATTACATAGACAGTATTGACCAGTTCAGAGGCGACATAAGCGACTTTGCCATCGGGGCGAAAAGCAATTCCTCGCGGCCGATTGCCCACTTTGATAGAGGCAACTTGCTTGCGTTTTGCAACATCAATAACATCCACGCTGTCAGCTTCTTCAGCCGATACCAACATCAACTTACCATCGGGGCTAAAGACTGCATGTTCCGGATTTTTCCCGCGGGTTTTTACGGCATATTCTTTACGGCCAGTAGCGGTAGAAACAAAATTAACCGAATTGCTAATTTCTGAAGCAGCAGCAACCCATTTGCCATCTGGTGACATAGACACGCCTTCAGGCGACTCGCCTAATTCAACGGTGCCTGAAGCTATGCGTTGCTCAAGATCGACTTTCACCAATAAGTTATTGGGTTGGTCGCTGATGTACAAGGTTTTGCCATCAATGGAAGCGGCCAATCCCCTGGGTTTATCGCCTGCCTTAATTTCAGCAACTACCGCATCGTTTTCGGTATCAATAACGGTGATCGTGCCAGATTTTTCATTGGGTACATAAGCAAATGGTGCCGCCATGGAGGTGGCACAAAAACAAGCAATTGCAAGTACAGCTGTCGAGGACAGTATCCGTGTCGAGAGTATGGTCATGAGTGTCATGTGTTTTCGATTGGTGAGTTCATATGGCCAGATTGCAGGAAAGTCTCTTGGTTATTACGCCAGCTCGCACATCTAAAGAACGATGGGCTAACAGACAAAAAGGATACAGCAAGCACAGAGATTGCGAGCATTTTGCGGCCGTCAAATCGAATCAACGATTTCGGGTACGATCACGGCTGCGTTGAATATGGACAAATCATGTGGGCTAACCCGCGGATTTCCATCCAACCATTTTAATTATTTTGAAAGATTTTAATGTCTGACCATTTCGACGAGCAGGACTGGAAACGCTTCCTAAAAAGTCTGGGAGAAGATCCCGAGCGACCAGGTTTAATTGAAACGCCTGCCCGAGTTACCAAAGCGTGGAAATACTGGGCCTCAGGCTATGGTCAGAATCCTACGGAAATTTTGAAAGTATTCGAGGATGGTGCTGAAGACTATAACGAATTAATAGTTGTTCGTAACATTCCGGTTTACAGCCACTGCGAACATCATCTCGCGCCTTTTTTTGGAAAAGCGACAGTCGGTTATATGCCTAATGGCAAGATCGTCGGCCTGTCCAAACTTACACGCTTGATGGAATGTTTTGCTAAGCGATTGCAAGTGCAAGAGAGGCTCACCATACAAGTGGCTAATGCACTAATGGAATGCCTTCAGCCTAAAGCCGTTGGGGTTGTGATTCGCTGCCGCCATCTATGTATGGAAAGTCGTGGCATCAAGACTGCTGGAGAAGAAACAGTGACGTCCGCCATGCTGGGAGAGTTGCAACCTAATCTTGCCATGCGTACAGAATTTTTACACCTTGCCCGCGATGATGCATCGCACGGGTAAATCCTAGCCATTATTAATTCTATTTAGGGAAAAGCCTCGAAGCCTAATTTAGGCAGGAACTTTTCAAGCCGTTTGGTTACACACCGCGCGCCTGCAAACTTCCACGAGGATAATTCCCATGTTACGTCGCTACTTTTTCGCTGCCTTTGCAGCGACTGCTGTTGTTAGCATCACATCTAATGCTCATGCCGCCGACAGCGCACAAAATGCAAGCGGCGCCAGTACGCATGCAAGCCAAGCAGTAACCATGGGCATTACGGCCTCTGGGCAAGCCACACTCGGCGTAGCAGCAGTTCCTCTGATGTCTGTCGGAGCAGTTGGCGCATCTGTCGGTGCGGGAAGCACTGCTCTCGGCAAAGGCTCTGCAGCAGCGGCGATGGGATTGCCAACGAGCGATCCCTTACCTATCACCGACGAAACTATCACCATTACCCCTCCATCTGAGGCGCTCAAGCAGCGTTCAGCAACATCTCCACGTTAACGCCGACTGCGGCATATATTCATCAGGTGTCACATGAGACTATTTTTTATTCGGTTGGTTGTCGGGCTACTGCTATTAAAAATTTCTTTTGTAAGTTGCGCGAACAGCTTTAGTGCAAGCAGCGCCCATGCACGACCACATTTTTCGCCTGAGCAAATAATTGGATTTGCGAAAAAAGTAGAAAGGACAATGGCGGCTGAGGGTGCTCGTGTGGCGATCGTAGCGAGAATGGGGCGGCCGCTAACAGATATGCCAGAAGGTATGCATTTCACCCATGTGGCGTTTGCTGTTTACTCAGCTATTACCAAGGCCAATGGTGAGGCAGTTCCGGGTTATGCCATTTACAACCTGTATCAGAAGGACGGTAAGCCGGATGCAAGTGAGTTGGTTCAGGATTTCCCGGTCGATTTTTTTGCAGGGGTGGCTCAGCTAGAAGCAGGCATACTGATTCCATCACCCGAACTTCAGCAACGACTAGTCGACGTCATTAGCTCGACTACTTATACAGCGTTGCATGAACCGCGCTACTCGCTCATTGCAAATCCCTATACGTTAGGGCGTCAGAATTGCACAGAGTTTGTACTCGATATAGTAAATGCGGCCATCTATCAAACAAATAGCATCAAAGTCATTAAGGCAAACACCAAAGCGTTTTTCAAAGCTCAGCCTGTTAATGTCAGTCCGTTTAAGCTGATGCTCGGTTCTATGTTTACAGCTGAGGTGACTACCTCTGATCAGCAAGGCAAACCAGTAACTGCAACATTTGAAAAAATTTCTGATTACCTACTAACCTACGATCGTGGAGCCAAAGTAGTAAGCATTACTCCTTGACCTAAAAATCGCTGAATAAATTAGGTACTTATTTAGACCGTTTTTTTATTGCCAGCATCGTGCCGCGACAATTATCTGATCCGCAGCGGCACTCGTAGGACGCCTTGAGTTTTTTTGTCATGCGCTGATCAATAATCAACCCATAGTCGTAGCACAGCTCTTGGCCGCGCGATATGTCTTTTAGGGCGTGTATAAAAACGCGCCCTTTTTCTTCTTTCGCTTCGCAATTAGGATCGCATGCGTGGTTAATCCAGCGCGCATCATTTCCCTCATCTCCTCCGTCGATCATTTTTCCGCTTTCCAGACTAAAGAAAAAAGTGTGAAACGGATTATCTGGATCCAGGCCAAAACGTTTGTCGGCTTGTTTTTCGGTAATACGCTTACCCTGGTATTCAATGATCTGTGTTCCCGCAGGGATTTTGCGAGTGGCAAAAACACCGTTCCCATGAACCTTGGAATGTTTTACGCGTATGAATAATTCTGCAGCAGGATGGTCTGTCGTTTTGCGAGTGGATTTCATGACGTTGTATAGAAGAGGAAAGTGGCCGCTGTTACTTTGTTGCGGCTAGATGGAGGTGCTTAGCGCAGCTCTGTGTGGTCATGATATCGGTGTGGATAGTTAGTACACAAGAAGCATTTAGTTTATTTATCGCCTCACCCACCTTCGTGCCATCAAGATAGGTCTTTCCCGATTTTTACACGAGGCCGGTAAATTTTTCATATTTCTTCCACAGTGCCCCCAATTCTCTAGCAGCGGTGGGCGGATCTGGCCTGGCATATGAATTGCAGACGCCTCCATGCTTTGCATGCTCAGAGCATTTTTGTGTATTGCTTAACCTAGGAGAAAGCCTATGTCTTCCAAATTCACATTGCCCCATTCCTCCGTGAGGATGATTGCACTGCTAGCTGCGGGCCTCGTGCTTAACATTACACCTGCTTACGCTCAAAGCGCTGGTGGAGCGGCTTCACCCAGTTCATCGGGTGCCAGCGCATCGGGGGCGTCGAGTACGGCAACTACGGGTGTCACCGCGCATTTAGTTAAGGCGGATGAAAAGTTTTTCATGCAATTGGCCCAGGCGAATATCATCGAGATAAATTCCGCCAAATTAGTAGAAGAAAAATCCAAGAATGAGCAAGTCAAGGCATTGGCAAAAAAAATGATGGAGGATCACACCAAGGCCTTGGATGAACTTAAGCAACTAGCGCAAGCCAAAGGCATCACATTGCCCACTGAGCCCGACCGCCAGCAAAAGATGATGGAAAATCGCCTTGCTTCTTTGTCAGGTGAAAAATTTGATAAACAATATGTTCAACACGTTTCCGAGCGTGTGCATAAGGACGAACATAAACTTTTGCTGCAGGCCGGCAGCAAGGCGCAGGATAGTGATTTAAAAAGTTATGCGACCAAGAATCTCAGTGTCATCGAATCTCATCAGCAGTTAGTCAAAGAGACTAGTCGCAGCATGGAATCCGGAGCCCACGGCAAAAGTGGAACAGGTGCCAGTAGCGGCGGTGGTATGAGTGAGAAAACTGCCCCAGCCTATGGCCAGTGAGTAGTTTACGGCGGCGGGTTACCTGAAGATCTAAGGATACTAGCCAGCATCCAGCCTGGCGGCAGTAAAATGGGGCTTGCTTAGCTCACCATAACCGGCGCGTGGCCCATCAGCGTATTGAGTGGGCCGCCCGCCGACTGCATTCATGCTTAGACTCACCGACCTTCACTTGCCGTTAAACCACGCTGACGCAGAGCTGCGCGAGACTATTCTTGCGCGCTTGGGATTGGCAGATCATCAGTTACTGGTTATACGCATATTTCGACGTGCTGCCGATGCACGTAAAAAAAGTGCCATTCACTTAGTCTATACAGTGGATATCGATGTTGATGATGAAGCCAGAGTGTTAGCCAGCAACAGGGCAGATACCAAAATCGGTGTCACGCCCAGCATGCAATACCAGTTTGTTGCGCGCCTAAACAAGGCGCCCGCATTGCGTCCCGTGGTCATAGGTTTTGGTCCATGCGGATTATTTGCTGCACTCATACTCGCGCAGTCAGGTTTTCGGCCCTTGATTATTGAGCGTGGTAAGCAGGTCAGAGAGCGCACCAAAGACACCTTTGGACTGTGGCGCAAAGGCGAGCTTCATCCTGAATCGAATGTGCAATTTGGCGAGGGTGGTGCAGGCACTTTTTCTGATGGCAAATTGTGGACACAAGTGAGTGATCCTCAACATTACGGGCGCAAGGTACTCGAAGAGTTTGTAAAAGCTGACGCACCTCCAGAAATTATGTATGTCAGTAAGCCGCACATAGGCACGTTCAGACTAGTCAAAATGATAGAGCAGATGCGCGCCAATATTATTGAGCTGGGCGGCGAATTTCGTTTTGAACAAAAGGTGGATGATCTTGAAATTATTGACGGACAGATGCGCGGTGTCGTGCTCTCCACCGGTGAGCATATACCTGCCAATCACGTTGTTTTAGCGGTCGGGCACAGTGCGCGCGATACATTTCAGATGCTGCACCGCTGTGGTGTGTATGTTGAAGCCAAACCCTTTTCTGTGGGTTTTCGTATAGAGCATCCGCAGTCTCTGATAGACAGGGCCCGCTATGGCAGCTATGCAGGTAATGCGATATTAGGTGCAGCAGATTACAAATTAGTGCACCACGCCACCAATGGGCGCTCGGTCTATAGTTTTTGTATGTGCCCAGGCGGAACCGTGATTGCAGCGGCCTCTGAGCCAGGCCGGGTGGTTACCAATGGAATGAGTCAGTATTCGCGCAATGAACGCAACGCCAACGCCGGTATCGTTGTAGGAATCACCCCGCAAGATTATCCGGGGGGTCCCTTGGCGGGAATTGATTTTCAGCGCGAACTTGAATCACGTGCCTATGTGCTGGGCGGTTCGAACTACAACGCGCCGGGTCAGTTAGTGGGCGATTTTGTTGCAGGCAAATCATCTCAAGTTTTGGGTACTGTACAGCCGTCGTATCAGCCCGCAGTAACGTTGGGTGATCTCAGCACGGCGTTGCCGACCTATGCCATAGAAGCTATTCGTGAAGCACTGCCGGCATTTGATAAAAAGATACGTGGTTTCGCAATGAATGATGCCGTGTTAACCGGCGTTGAAACACGCACTTCGTCTCCTGTGCGCGTACGTCGTGGTGCGGATTTTCAGAGCATAAATACACGCGGGCTTTATCCTGCGGGTGAGGGTGCGGGCTACGCTGGCGG
>JAULVH010000268.1:9702-11959 GCA_032111105.1 Burkholderiaceae bacterium
GTGTGCAGAACGGGCGGAGCTGTCCGGTGAGCAGCCGATGCGGTCCGGAGAGTGGCTTGAGAGGTTGAACTGCTGCTGCCAGCTGTCTATGGCGCTGATGGTGGTGATCGCCCGCAAACACCCCGAGATCCCGACCCTGCCTGCGGGCATCATGTCCGCTGCGATTGATGGCATACGAATAGCTGAAGCCTTGGCACTCGCGATGACCGCCACAAAATAACAAGGGCCGCGATTGCGGCCCTTGTTTGATCTGCGTACTACCTCGTCGTATTACTTCTTGCTACGAGCAGGCTTTTCGGTAGGTGCTGCGAAGTGCTTGGTTGACTCAGCAACATTGTCTTCCATTGTTTCAACCGCATGCTTGGCTGCTTTAGTCATTTGCTCGTAAGCTGCATGGGTATTTGCCACGCTGGCTTTGAGCATTGCAATGGCGTTTTCCGAACCTGCAGGCGCTGCTTTAGACAAATCATCGATCAGCTTATTAACCTGACGTGATGTTTCAGCCACTTGTAACTCAGCTGCTTTAGCGAGTTCGTTTTGGGTTTTAGAAGCAATGCTGGCTAACTGACGGCCGTAGGCGAGTGCTTTTTCAGCGTTAGGCTGTGCTTGCGAGGAGCTGAGTTGCATAATTTCTTGAGCATCCTTGGCGCCCAATACCTGCTTAGCAGCAGCAGAGGCATGCTCCAGTGATGCTTTGGCAGTTGCCATATTGAGTTCAGCAACTTCAGCGACAGTCGCTAAGGCCTTGCTGGTGAACTCATTCATGGCCGACAGATGAGCATCAATGGTTGCTTTGGTAGCGTTAGTAAATTGAGCAGTAGATGAAAACATGGTGTTTCTCCTGTAAGTGATAAATTCATTTAGCAGCGCTAGTTATGTTGCACCGCAATAAATCGTATTTTAAGGACTGATGATTTCATGTCAAGACTTTTTTGTGCGAAGCAGCAAATACTTGATCTGCGCTAGCTTTTTACTGCCAAATAAGAAACTTTCATTTCGATTTGTTCATACTGAGCAGGGACCACGGCCCTTGGGCACTCTCCCCTATAATCGCTGCACACACTATGCCGGTGCCAGCGCCCGGGGTCATGACATCCTCTAAAAATGAATAAAGAACACTACCCTCACTGGCCGGCCGGTTTGCCGCATACCCTCACCACGCCGAAAACAACCCTGGGGACTAACCTCGATATCTCGGCGCTGAGATTTCCAGAAAAAACAGCTCTGGTTTTTTTCGGACGGCAAATAACGTACAAGACACTCAAGGCCGAGGTGGATGTGCTCGCAGGGTATTTGCAGCAGCAGGGTGTAAAGCGTGGAGATCGCGTGCTCTTGCAAATGCAAAACAGTCCGCAATTTGTCATCGCGTTTTATGCGATCTTGCGTGCCGATGCGATAGTCGTGCCGGTTAACCCCATGCTGTTGACGGATGAATTGCGCCATACCGTAGAAGACAGCGGCGCTGAACTAGCCTTTTCTTCCCAAGAGCTTTTATCGCACATCACGCCACTGTTAGACCAGACAGGACTGCGTCATATAGTCGTAGCTTGCTACTCCGATTACCTGAGCGCTACTGAAGATGATGCGCCGAGCTGGGTTAGCGCGCCGCGAACACTGCTAGAAGATGAGCGACTGGTGTCGTGGTCTGATGCGATTGACTATGGCTATGTGCCACACCCGCCTCTTGCAGGGCCAGAGGATCTGGCCTGCATGCCCTACACTTCGGGAACTACAGGCAGGCCCAAGGGCTGCATGCACACGCACAGCGGGGTCATGTTCAACGCCATTAGTGGCGCGATTTGGGCCGGTGCGGGCTCACCTGATCATGTGATCTTGTTGTCGCTGCCTTTGTTCCATGTGACGGGCATGCAGATCAGCATGAATGCCGCAATCTACGCCGGTGCAACCTTAATCATCATGCCGCGCTGGGATCGAGATCTTGCGGGAAGATTGATTACCCGGCACAGAGTCACGAGTTGGACGAGCATACCCACAATGATGATAGATTTTTTATCCAATCCAAAATTGGCTGATTACGACATTACGAGTTTAAAACGTGTATCAGGAGGTGGTGCCGCCATGCCAGTGGCGATAGCGCAGAAGTTGCTCGATATGACAGGGCTGCGCTATATGGAAGGTTATGGTTTGTCTGAAACAATCGCGACTTCACACTCCAATCCCATACAACGTCTGAAGCAGCAATGTTTGGGGATTCCTATTTTTAATGTGGACTCGCGCATCATTGCCGACACACGGT
>JAULVH010000269.1:0-5627 GCA_032111105.1 Burkholderiaceae bacterium
TTCTAAGTATTTAAGTTGCTCTTTGAGCTGAAGTGCAAATAAACGACGTAGACCGGCCAGGTGGTTGACGGCAGCTTCATTCGGATCATCAAATACTTCCAGATCACAATGCGTTACGCGATCTACTAGCGCAGGAAATCCTATGAGGGTTTGTTTGCCTTGCTGTATCTCAAGCAACTCAGGCAAAGTATCAAACGACCATGTGGTTAGATTCTGTAAATTAGCCGGACCCGCAGAGCTTCGGCTCTGCGAAGTTTTTTGGTTAGCTACTACACTGGCTCCAGCGGCACTCTCAACTGGCACCACCTGCTCGGCGATTTTTTGAAATTGTTCGCGCGCCTGGGTACCTAACTCGGCTTGCAAAGACGCGAGATTGCGCCCCATGTCGAGTTGGCGGCCATGCTCATCAATGATTTTAAAATTCATGAAGTGATGAGCTGGCAACGTTTCAAGCTTAAAGTCTGCAGTTTTGATTATGATCGTTGTTTGGCTGCGAACATCGGCAATGATGGCATCCAACAAACTGCCTTGAGCGAATTTTTTTGATTCATGAATGCGATCACAAAAGCCAGCAGCATAGTCTGGCAAAGGCACGCAATGGCGTCGTAGCTTTTGCGGCAGTGATTTGAGCAACAAATGTGTTTTTTCTTTTAGCATGCCGGGTACCAGCCATTCACAACGCGGCATAGACACCTGATTAAGTGCGTACAAAGGAACCGTCATGGTGACGCCATCGCGCACCGCTCCTGGCTCAAAGTGATACGTCAGCGACATTTCTATTCCCGCCATTCTCATCATCTTGGGGAATAAATCAGTAGTAACGCCGGCGGCTTCATGCCGCATCAAATCATCGCGACTCAGATACAGCAGCTTAGGATCATCCTTACTTGCCTTACGTAGCCATTGCTCAAATTCGACGGTCGTTGTGATTGATTCTGGTATTAACTTATCGTAAAAACCAGCAATCAATTCTTCGTCTACCAGTACATCTAAGCGTCGGGATTTATGCTCGAGATTTTCTATCTCACGAATCAATTTCAGATTGTGTGCAAAGAATGGCGCGCGTGTTTCAAAATCACCCTGCACCAAAGCACTACGTATGAAAATCTCGCGTGCCTCAGCAGGTTGGATTTTTCCAAAATCAGTTCGACGCTGACTGTAAACAACCAATCCATACAGAGTAGCTCTTTCATAAGCAGATACCTGACCACTCTTTTTTTCCCAGCGCGGATCACCCCATGATTTTTTAAGCAGGTGTCCGCCAACGCGCTCTAACCATTCTGGCTGTATGTTGGCTATGGTTCGTGCAAACAGCCGCGAAGTTTCAATCAACTCGCCGGCCACCACCCATCGACCAGCTTTTTTTGATAAAGCAGAACCTGGCCAGAGATGAAAACGTATGCCGCGCGCACCCAGATATAACGGTTCGTCATCTGATTTGTAACCTACATTACCCAGCAAGCCCGTAATCAATGCCAAATGGAGTTGCTCATAGGTCGCTGCTGCGGCATTTACCCGCCAGCCTTGTTCTCGTACCAGCGTAAATAACTGCGAGTGCACATCGCGCCATTCGCGCAGGCGCAATTGCGATAAAAAATTCTCACGGCATTGTTCTTGAAGTAAACGATTCGACTTTTTCTGGTCTATAGCTTCTTCAAACCATTTCCATATTTTTAGATAACTGAGAAATTCAGATTTTTCGTCAGCAAACTTCTTATGAGCGTTATCGGCGGCGGCTTGAACATCGACTGGCCGATCGCGTGGATCTTGTACAGACAGTGCGGCTGCCACTATCACCATCTCAGACAAGCAGTCATGATCACGACCTGCCAGCATCATGCGACCCACACGAGGATCCAGGGGTAATTTGGCAAGTTGCCGCCCCAATGGCGTCAGGTCGCGTGCATCATCTACCGCCCCTAGTTCTTGTAATAGCTGATAACCATCCGTAATCGCCCGACCTAAGGGCGGCTCTATAAATGGAAACTGCTCAACATCACCCAGGTTGAGTGATTTCATTTTTAAAATAACAGCCGCTAACGACGAGCGCAGTATCTCTGGATCAGTAAATTTCGGTCGCTGCAAATAGTCTTGTTCATCATACAAACGTATGCACACACCGGCGGCAACACGTCCGCAACGACCTGCGCGTTGATTCGCTGCCGATTGCGCAATGGCTTCTATCTGTAATTGCTCTACTTTGTTGCGATAGCTGTAGCGCTTAACGCGTGCAGTACCTGCATCAACTACAAAGCGTATGCCAGGAACGGTCAATGAAGTTTCAGCAACGTTGGTTGCTAGTACCAAGCGGCGTGCATTGGACGTTTTAAATACACGCTCTTGTTCTTGCGCTGACAAGCGCGCAAACAAAGGCAATATCTCTACATGGGGTGGGTGATGCTTGCGCAAGGCTTCAGCAGCATCACGGATTTCACGCTCGCCCGGTAAAAATATAAGTATGTCACCGGGGCCATTCAAGGCTAACTCATCAACGGCATCAACTATGGCATCCATGAGATCGCGTTGCTGCTTACCGCGAGCAGCATTTGTCATGGCCGGTGAAGATGACTTTGTTGTTGCTGGCGCTCCGCTTCCACTGGGCTTTTGCGTTTGTTCGGATTCGACAGGACAATATCGAATTTCCACCGGATACAAACGCCCCGACACTTCAATGACAGGTGCAGCTCGACCATTCATCTCGAAATGCCGCGAAAACCTGTCGGCATCAATAGTGGCGGAGGTGATGATTACTTTCAGATCAGGACGTTTGGGTAGCAACTGCTTGAGATAACCCAAAAGAAAATCAATGTTCAAACTACGCTCATGCGCTTCATCGATAATCAGCGTGTCGTAATTTCGCAGTAGTGGATCGCCCTGCGTTTCAGCTAACAAAATACCATCGGTCATCAACTTGACCCAGGCACCATCAGAGAGGACATCATTAAAACGAATCTTGTAACCCACATGCATACCAGGCGGCGAACCTAATTCATGGGCAATGCGCTTGGCAGTAGCAGTAGCTGCTATGCGTCGTGGCTGGGTATGACCTATCAGGCCACGCTCACCGCGACCTAACGATAAGCAAATTTTAGGTAGCTGCGTGGTTTTACCTGAACCCGTTTCGCCACTGACGATGATGACTTGATGCGCCTTGAGCGCGGCCGCTATCTCCTCGCGGCGTGCAGAAACCGGCAGCTCTTCAGGAAAGCTAACGGACGGCAGCGGATTGCGGGGCGGCGGTGAGCGAGTGGCAGCAGCAGCGGCAGGCCGCACTTTTTTTGGGGATAGGGAGGCGGACATGTCAGAGCCAATTATAATGCGACCCATGGACAATCCGATTCAGTTCGTTAACTGGCTGCGCTCCGTTGCGCCCTACATTCACGCCTTCCGTGGCAAAACCTTCGTGGTGGCGTTTCCGGGTGAGCTCGTCGTAGCAGGAGCATTGCCTGTACTGGCACATGATCTCTCGCTGCTGCATGCCCTTGGCATACGCGTTGTGCTCGTGCACGGCTCCAGACCGCAGGTGGAAGAACAGCTCGCGCTGCGCAAAGTGGAGTCGCGCTTTCATAACGGCCTGCGCATTACAGACGAAGTAGCGCTGGAATGCGCCAAAGAAGCCGCCGGTGAGTTGCGTCTTGATATCGAAGCGGCATTCAGTCAGGGCCTGCCCAATACACCTATGGCGAATGCGGCTATTCGCGTTATATCGGGTAATTTTGTCATAGCCAGGCCGGTGGGCATCATTGACGGCATAGATCACGAACTCACAGGTTTGGCTCGCAAGATCGCTTACGAAACCATACACCCTATCCTCAATGCCGGCGGTCTGGTACTGCTTTCACCGCTGGGGTTTTCACCCACTGGCGAGGTTTTTAATCTGGCGATGGAAGATGTGGCCGTAGCAGCTGCGACGGCGCTGCGTGCTGACAAGCTCATTTTCATTACCGAGATACCCATCATTACGGATGCCGCCGGCACCGAAATTCGTGAAGTTTCCACGCATAAGGCGGGAGTAGTGCTGGAATCGCGCACATTGAATGCCGACGCAGCGTATTACTTTGAAGCTGCCACACGCGCTGCGCTCTCCGGGGTGCCCAGAGCGCACATTGTTCCTTACACGATTGATGGCTCTGTACTTTTAGAAGTCTTTACGCACGATGGCGTTGGCACCATGATCTCGTCAGAAAATCTCGAGAGCTTGCGCGAAGCCACGATTGAAGATGTCGCCAGCATCTTGCACCTGATCGAGCCACTCGAAGCCGATGGCACCTTAGTAAAGCGTGGCCGTGAGCTCATAGAGCGCGAGGTGGATTATTTCTCAGTCATTGAGCACGACGGTGTGATCTTTGGTTGCGCTGCTCTGTATCCCTTCCCTGTCGAAAAAATGGCTGAAATGGCTTGCCTGACAGTGAGCCCTGATTCACAGGCGCAAGGTGATGGCGAGCGATTGTTAAAACACCTAGAGTCGCGCGCACGTGCGGCGGGTTTTCGAAAATTGTTTGTACTTACGACACGTGCTGCGCACTGGTTTTTAAAACGTGGCTTTGTCATGGCCAGTATTGATGACCTGCCCAAAGATAGGCAAAACATGTATAACTGGCAGCGCAAATCCATGGTGCTGATTAAAAAACTGTAATCCTTACTGCCGCAACACGATACAACTCACTACATTTAAAATTTTCTCGCTCGGAGTTATCAATGACACGCACGGTTCACTGCATCAAGCTAGACAAAGAAGCCGAAGGTCTGGACTTTCCGCCTTACCCTGGCGATTTAGGTAAAAAAATATGGGAGAGCGTCTCCAAAGAAGCTTGGGCCGCCTGGTTGAAACATCAAACCATGCTGGTCAATGAAAATCGTCTCAATCTGGCCGATGTACGCGCCCGCAAATATCTGGCGACCCAAATGGAACGCCACTTTTTTGGTGATGGTGCGGATGAGGCACAAGGGTATGTGCCGCCGGCTGATTAATCAGTAGTTCCCGATTCGACAAAGGTCGGGGAGCCAAAATACGAAAGCCCGCAAGTGAAAGCTTATGGGCTTTTTTATTTGATTCTCGCTTCGATCACATCGCAACCACGCTCCAACAACCCCGCGAATCTTTTACCCGCCCCGTCTACATAGTTGTGCGGCATTTGAGTCTGGCACATCAAACTCCAGAACCCGCGCTGGGCCTCTGGCAGAATTCGAGCGCAATCAGCGATATATTTCAGCATCTCATCATTTACCTCAAGGATTACCAATGTGCAGCTCAGATTGTTCCCAGCTGACTGAGTTTTCCAGAGATGACCTGTAACCCACAGGTTACGCGCCAGAATGCAAAGTATGACCCGTTTCTGTGCAGGGTTTAAACGAGACTCATGCTCTATCAATACTGGAATCAATACCTATCTCATAGACCACGCTTCTAAATCTAAGTCGTTATCGGGCGTGGGCGTAAACCATCTAGCGTTGCAATATATAACAATGCCTATCAAAGTAAATGAGACGGAAAAGATTCTCAAAAAAACCAAAACGTCGATTTCATATCGGTGGATCCGTTTTAACTGGTTGGGTATGAATGCTTTCAGGCGTGAAACCAGTCGTCGCTCTCAGGACTACTAAACAATACTGTATTGCTGAATTCT
>JAULVH010000270.1:0-4883 GCA_032111105.1 Burkholderiaceae bacterium
AGAGCTTGGCTTCCATTATCAACTGATCAACATCACAGCAGAGACCGTCAACGACGAAACCCTATCAGGCTTGGAATTTTGGGGCCGAGTGATTTCTGGGTTTGGATTAGGGTTAACGATTTACCGATTGAGTTTCGCAAAGTTCGAAAAAAAACTTTTTCCTCTTGCGTTATGTCTGGTCGGCGGAATAATCGTGATGTGGAATGTACAAAGAGAATTAACACAATATCTCATCGACTCAGCCAACACAGAAGATAAGATCGCCTCCGTGGCGCTATCGGTACTGGCTACTCAAGCGGCCGAGGGCGGCCTAAAGACACTAGAAAATCAGCCGCTGGTGAGCCCTGAGATCACGCCCTTTGAAAAGAAACTAGTAAAAGCATTGTTTCCAGCAGCTGCTCTACACAGCGATGACCGAACCGAACAAATTAATTCCTGGCTAGATCAGGTGCCCGCAAACCCAGCGGCTATCTACCCAACCTATTTCACGCCAGAAAATGCGTTTAAGAACCTGATTGTCCCTCCGATCGCTATAGGGCTCTCGGTTTTTTTTGCAATCTTAAACCTATCCCTACTAATCAGCTTCTTTGTCGAAAGAATTTACAAAAAATACAGGCTTGTTTCACGGGCGTCGATCTTGAGCCTACTTATCTTGATATCCACCCAACCCACACAGGACTTTATCCGTTCCAATGGCTACGAGAGTGCTATGCGATCGGGGCTCTGGAAAAATAATCCTGCCCTAGCTCTTTTAGTTGAGTGGTCGGGACTGGCAAGCTCTACTTGGGGCGGCATCTCTGAGGTCTCTAGTCAGATTCTTTTAGGGGGCTACTCTTTTGAAAAGCCATCATGGATTAAGATTTAGGGAAATGCCAACTCTAGGTGTGGTTAAGTTAGTTGGTGGTACTTTTATAAGAGGCCCACTAAATGGTGTTGGGTAGGCTCTGGCGAAGCAGACCGTTTGCATTTGTCTGCGCGATAGCAGGCGGCTGGTTAGCCAACGCAGTCAATGTGCCTCTTGCCTGGATATTAGGTCCGTTGTTAGTCACGGCCGGGCTTTCGATTTGCCTAGGCACTAGAATTTCGCGCCTACACTTGGGCGTCGAATTGGCCAATCGGTGATTGGCGCCGCTCTCGGTCTGGCGGTCAGTCCCAGCGTAGCAACCCAGGTTCTGCCTTACGTTTGGCTTATGGTTTTAATGCCATTTTTATCCATCGCCATTAGTTTACTTATCGGGCTGAGTTTTGCTCGAGTATCTAACGTAGATCACAAGACCGCCTTTTTTTGTCTAGTCCCTGGTGGGCTAAGCGAGATGGCGAGTATTGGCGATCGTCACGGCGCAAGGCGCGAGCCAATTGCGCTCGCGCAGGCAATTCGTGTCGCTCTTGTCGTGTGTAGTTTTCCACCATTTATGGTCATGCTAGGCTGGGATGGCCATTTTGAGATAGACAGAAATATGACTCCCCTTACCTTGAAGGAAGGCGTAGCAGTTATAGTGCTTGCAAGCTTAGGGGTCGCTGGCATTCGACTCTTACGCTTCAACAACCCTTGGTTGGTAGGTGCCTTGTTTGGCGCTGCCGCCGGATCAATCGCAGGAGCCTACAGTGGGGCTATACCACTTGAAATTCTCTACACAGCCCAGTTTTTCTTAGGAATTTTTATAGGATCTCGGTTTAAGCGAGAAGAAGTGATACGATTAGGACGATTCGCGGTTGTATCAATCGGGTTTACATTCTTACTCGCAGGGATCTTCTTTATCGTCGCGCTGTTGATGGCTTACTTATCTGGTATTGATAAAGGCACCGCAGCACTAGCGCTATCACCAGGCGGTTTCGCCGAAATGACTACAACTGCCGAGGTCTTACACATGAATGTTCTGATAGTGACTGGCTTTCACATATCTCGAGCTGTGATTATTAACGGCATGTCAGGCCATGCCTTGCGAGGTGCTGAATGGTTGATCGGCCGTTACAACAAGCAGCGTAAAGATATGTAAAATTTGATTTATAAAGAAGCTAATTGATTACCAAACCCGACAAACGGTTCAACCTCTAAATGTATTATTTGAAATAATGAACGTTTGATAAAAGCTCTCGATGCGTCACACCAGCATAATATTCGCCCTTCTTGCTGCTATTTTGTTCGGTGGCAGTATTCCGCTCGCTAAATTTTTTGTCGGAAACCTAAACTTCTTCATGCTCGCGGGATTGCTTTATCTTGGGAGTGGTCTGGGCCTTTTTTTATTCAGGCTTGCTCGTGACAAGACCTGGAAACCATCAGGTATTCAGCATAGCGAGTGGCGCTGGTTATTCGGGGCCATATTCTTCGGTGGAATCGTCGGTCCCTTAGGCCTCGTGTATGGCCTAGCCACAGTTTCAGGTGCGGTAGCCTCTCTAATGCTTAACTTAGAATCAGTTTTTACTGCCTTGCTCGCATGGATAGTATTCAAAGAAAATGCAAATAAGCGTGTTGTACTCGGTATGGTGGTTATCGTTTTGGGGGGAATCGTACTGTCATGGCAGCCTGGTGCCTCCGATGGTTCGTCTCTTCTTGGGCTCTTTGCGATATCGCTTGCTGGGCTATGCTGGGCAATTGACAACAACCTGACCCGAAAGGTATCAGCCGCAGACGCGTTATTTATTGCCTGCTCGAAAGGCGTTTTGGCAGGCGTAGTGAACTGTACTATTGGCGTGACAATTGGCGAACAGCTCCCTGAGTTGAACATTATCCTATCTGCGATGACTCTGGGACTATTCGGATTTGGAATTAGTCTGGTGCTATTTATCCTCGCTTTAAGGGGACTCGGAGCGGCTCGGACTGGTGCATATTTCGCAACAGCCCCATTCATTGGCTCAGCAGTTGCGATACTGACTCTGGGCGAATCAGTAGAGCTTTCCTTCTGGATTGCTTCCGTGTTAATGCTAATTGGCGTATGGCTGCATTTAACGGAAGTTCACGATCACATGCACACCCACGAACCCCTCGAGCACGAACATTTTCACAGCCATGATGAACATCACCAGCACAAGCATGAAGCTCATGAAATAATGGAAAAGCCACACTCCCATCTGCACCGGCATGACGGAATTACACATCAGCATCCGCATTTTCCAGATATCCATCATCAGCATTCACACTAGGTAAGCAAGAAGTCCGGATCGCTCTAATTTCCATCAGCCCGAAAGATCTATTCGATCCGGCATTGTCCGAAAAGCATGATAAAGACGGTGACGATTGACCCCCAGTAACGCCGCATAATGTTTTCTTATTGGCGATCGAGCTCGGGCACTCTAAAGGACCTCGAAAAATATGATGCCCGGGGAAATCCCGAAAAAACTGAAGCGCGTTAGGTTGCTGCACTAGTCAAAATGTAGGCCTTACCTGCACGGAAACTACCCTCTCGTTTAGGCCCTATTTGCCAGTATTAGCATAGCTAATACGCTTGGTCTCTTCGGCGTGTTTTTTTTCCTTTGCCAACTGAGCTACTCCTCTAACAAGATGCGGAGGAATGGCAATCAATCCGTCTCGGTCCCCGCAGACAAGGTCTCCAGGATTAACTAGCATGCCGCCAACCACAACAGGAATATTGATCTCTCCGGGGCCATTTTTATAGGGCCCCCTAAGGCAGACTCCTCTCGCCCAACACATAAACTTGTTCTCAAGAAAGAATTCTGCATCTCGAATTGCACCATCCACCACAAATGCAACCGCACCGTGGGCGTGAGCACGGGTCGCCATCAATTCTCCAACCAAAGCACGACTAATATCGCCCCCACCATCTATCACCAAGATGTCATTCGGAGCTAGCAAACCAATCGCTTTGTGTACAAAGAGATTGTCGCCATTTGATACCTTCACAGTCAACGCCCTACCGACAACGTGAACTTTCCCAAAATTATATGAATTTAGTCCGACGGTTCCTAATAGCCTATCGCCATAAACATCACTAATCACTGAAGTGGCGAAACCTTGAAGTAACGCTATTTCCTTCTGCACTCCGGTGACGGAGCCCTCACCACATTCGAACGCCATTTACTATCCCGAGCCAGTCTCTCAAAGTCCATCACCCAATAAACCCGATTTCTGCCAAAAGACAAGCCTTCGCTGTATCCAACCCACCAACAAAAACATACCCAAGCCAATCACGCTCAGAAAAATTATGAGCGCAAAGACTCTTGCAGTATTTAAATTGGTCGATGCCACACGAATAAGCTCCCCAAACCCTTTTCCGCCCCCCAGGAATTCACCGGTTATTGCGCCCGCCATGACACCAACTGTTCCAATCTTTAAACCGGTAAAAAACTGAGGCATTCCCATCGGCAGCTTCATCTTCAGAAGAGTTTGAAGCCGGCTTGCACCCATAGTTTTAAACAGCATACGACTGTTTTCGTCGGCTGAGTGTAGCCCTGCCGCAGTTCCTACAATAATTGGAAAAGCCGCAATAAAGGTCGCTAACGCCACTTTGGATTCAATGCCAAATCCGAGCCAGGCGATAAAAATTGGTGCAAAGGCGACCTTTGGCATTGTGTCAAGAGCAACTAAATACGGCATTACTGCGCGTTCGCCAAATACAGTTTCCCCAACCAAAACACCAAGACTAAACCCCAGCGTTAATGCAAGTAGGAATGAGTACAGCACCTCTTGCAGTGTGATCAGCAACGCTGTCAGCATATAGTCGCCAATTAATAAATTATGGCCGACATGTATTATCTCTTTCAAGGTTTCAGCGGGCGATGGCAGAATGATTGGGGAGACTACTGAAGACCAAGTTAGCGCCGTCCAAAAGAATATAAAAGCAACAAACAACACTGTCATAGAGACAGCTCTTGGAACCGAATCAATCCAAGATACTTTTTCTGCCCAAACAGTTTGGGTAGCGCCT
>JAULVH010000271.1:0-4188 GCA_032111105.1 Burkholderiaceae bacterium
CTCGAGTGTCCGTTCGTTGGGCTTACACCATGGGCCATTGGTTGCCTCCTGCGCCGGCGCCGCCTATCCGACTCCGGTGGCCAAGGTCCGGGGCAGGAGGGAGCCAGGCTGTGAGGAATGTGATCAAGCAAGGATCAATTTACTAGTGCGTGTTTTTTTTGTGGTGCTTTATGCTGATTGTTCTATCGCCTGCAAAAACGCTGGATTATGAATCGCCTTTAACTACCGAGGCACATAGCTTGCCGGATTTTATACCGCGTTCGGCCGAACTCATTGCTACCTTGCGCGATATGTCGCCAGATAGTTTGGGCAGTCTGATGAAAATTTCGGATCAATTAGCGCACCTGAATGCGGGTCGCTATGCGGAGTGGTCAAAAAAATTCACATTTAAAAATTCGCGTCAGGCTTTACTGGCCTTTAACGGTGATGTGTATGAAGGTTTGGATGCACGCACCTTGACCGAAAAACAACTCACCTGGGCGCAAGATCATCTGCGCATACTCTCTGGTTTATATGGGGTGTTGCGGCCTCTGGATTTGATGCAACCGTATCGACTGGAAATGGGTACGCGCTTACAGAATAAGCATGGCAAGGATTTGTATACGTTTTGGGGCGATGACGTCACTACCGCCTTGAATACCACGTTAAAGAGTAATAAATCTTCTGCGCTAATCAACCTGGCTTCAGAGGAGTATTTCAAATCCGTCAGACCAAAAAATTTAACTGTGCCAGTGATTACGCCGACATTTGAAGACAGTAAGGACGGGCAATACAAGATCATTTCGTTTTACGCCAAACGCGCGCGTGGCTTAATGGCGCGCTACGCTATAGAAAAGAAAATTACCCGGCCTGAGCAGTTGCAACAGTTTGACGTGGAGGGGTATGTCTACGTGCCTGCAAGCTCCAGCGCAACGAACTGGGTGTTCAGGCGCAAGCTTGCGGGTCAGTGATAGCAAGCTGTGTGGATTACTTACTCCAGAACTTCCACCAGGGATTTTCGACTTCGGGAGTGATTTGCGCTGCCGAACTCGTCTTGTAGTTGAGCTGGAATACACGCTC
Source organism: Burkholderiaceae bacterium (assembly GCA_032111105.1). Taxonomy (GTDB): domain Bacteria; phylum Pseudomonadota; class Gammaproteobacteria; order Burkholderiales; family Burkholderiaceae_D; genus Pernthalerella. The sequence goes on from JAULVH010000271.1 coordinate 1,060, forward strand.
TGCATCATCTCTTAATTCGGTCATGCCTAAAGCATCGTAGGCACGAATTTGTATGCGCAAAGCATTGCGAACTGAGGGTGAAGCCGGATACTCGCGAATCACGGTTTGAGCGCGATTGATGGCAGCAACAAATGCTGAGCGACGCAAGTAGTAATCAGCCACATGGACTTCATACTGTGCCATGGCTTCTACCAGATAGCGCAGTCGGTCGCGCGCATCGTCTGCGTATTTGCTTTCTGGGAAACGATCGGCTAACTGTTTAAACGCATCGAAGGCTTGACGTGCTGCTTTTGGATCGCGTTCAGTCGGGTCTTGGCGGCTGATGAAATCGAACAAGCCTTTTTTGTCGTTGAAATTTGCCAGGCCACGAAGGTAGTACATGTAATCGACATTGACATGATTTGGGTGCAAGCGTATGAAACGGTCAACAGCTGCCAGACATTGCGCCTGATCATTTTGTCGGTAGTAGGAATAGGCGATTTCCATTTGCGCCTGCTGCGCATATTTTCCAAACGGATAGCGTGATTCGAGTTTTTCTAAATACTTGATAGCTCGTTCATAGTTACCGCTTTTGAGTTCGTCTCTAGCCTCAGCGTATAATTTGTCAGCCGACCATCCTTTGGTAGAGTCTGGTTTCTCTCCAATAGAGCCGCAACCAGACAACAAAAGGACCAGCGCCATCAAGGCAAGTGTCAGAATTTTTTTTAACATGGGATGGGGCGCATTCACATCATCAATAAGTGCGGCGATTATAGCCGATGGAAATCTTTGTGAAACCACCTAGCAAGCCAAATGCCGAATTCATTGCGGGCGATGAGGTGATCTTTGACGCCGATGATTTTGATATCGCCTCAGTTGGACTCGAACCTATCAACCTCAGTCTGGATGACGCCAGCCAGGGCGAACGGCTTGATAAGGTACTGTCCATGCGTTTGCCGCAGTTTTCGCGCGCACGTTTACAACAGTGGATAGAGGAAGGCTGGGTGCTGGTTGATGGCAAACCAGCCAAAGTTCGAACCATAGTGCTGGGCGGAGAAATTGTCAGCGTAGAGCCACAGGCGGCAGAACACGATCAAGCCTATGGGCCCGAAGACATTGCCCTAAACATAGTTTTTGAAGATTCTTCCCTCATTATCGTCAACAAACCCGCCGGTATGGTGGTGCACCCGGCCGCAGGTAACTGGTCGGGCACGCTGCTAAATGGCTTATTGCATCATTGCCCTCAGTTGGTGGGAGTGCCGCGCGCAGGCATAGTTCATCGGTTAGATAAAGATACCAGCGGCTTATTGGTAGTGGCCAAGACCCTGATGGCCCAAACGGATCTGGTGCGACAACTACAGCAACGTACGGTTAACCGCCAGTATCTGGCGCTAGTTTGGGGGCAACCTGTCTCTAGCGGTCGTATTGAAGCAGCCATAGGACGCCACCCGCGTGAGCGCACACGCATGGCTATTAGCCGCTCACCGCAGGCCAAATTGGCCATTACCCACTACCAAAAAGTCGCCAGCGGCCAGATTGATGGCCGCACCGTCACCTTGCTGCGCTGTCAGCTCGAAACCGGCCGCACCCATCAGATTCGTGTGCACTTGCAATCATTAGGTTTTCCGATTGTGGGTGACTTTGTGTACGGTAAGTCCCATTTGGTGTCGGTGTTTCCGCGTCAGGCGCTGCATGCAGAGCAACTCGGGCTGGTGCATCCGGTAACCAGTGCTCAAACCGAATGGCATGCCGATTTGCCATTAGATATGGCAAACCTGCTCAAGCAGGCTGCTATTACTCTTTGATTTGACTAATGCGTACCCTGGATATCCATTGGCCCGGGCTACCCGCGCAGGTGGGCGTGCTCTCAACGCTGCGCTCGGGTGGTGTTAGTACCGGTGTCTACTCTGACGCGCAAGGTAAGGGCGGTCTCAATCTGGGCACGCATGTGGGCGACTCTCCAGAGGCGGTGTTAACAAACAGGGCGCTGCTGCGCAGTCTTTTGCCTAATGAGCCCGCCTGGTTGGAGCAAGTGCATGGCACGCAGGTTGTAAGTGCCCAGAATGCATCGTCACAAAAAATGACCCCGCGCGCCGATGCCAGCACGGCAACAACCAGCGGTGCGGTGTGCGCGATCATGACAGCCGATTGCATGCCGGTACTGTTAGCCGATGCACGCGGAGTGGCAGTGGGAGCAGCGCACGCCGGCTGGCGAGGATTGGCCAGTGGGGTACTCGAACGTAGCGTGCAGCAATTACGTGCATCTGGCGCAGATGAGATTTTGGCTTGGCTGGGCCCGGGCATAGGGCCTGAATGTTTCGAAGTAGGACAAGAGGTAGTTGATGCCTTTACCCACTTGGGGCCGGCAGCCAAACAAGCATTTGTGGCGATTACGAACAAACCGGGCAAATATTTGGGCAACTTGCCCATGCTAGCTCGCTTGGCACTGGCATGCGAGGGTGTGCATCAGGTGGCAGGTGGCGAACGCTGTACGGTGAGCGAACCTTCGGAGTTTTATTCGTTTCGCCGCGACCGCATAACGGGCCGAATGGCGACCATGATTTGGATCAAATGAGTCAGTGAGACTGGGGCGTATCGTTTTGCTCGGCTTGTTGCCGCTCTTGCATAGCTTGCAACTGTTCTTGTTGGCGCCGACGTCTACGGGCACCTGTGCCACCCACATACACAATGAGTGCCGTGGGTAACACGCCATAGAGGAAAAAAGTCATAATGGCCGCTACTACGGATTCCTCGGTGATGGCCATCATCAGCACCACATAAATCCAACCAACTGCAGCGATATGCATGACGGCATTCCCTCAAAAAGAATGTTTCAGAGCATACGTGAAATCTTAAAAACGAGTGACGGGGAAGATTGCATGAGTAAATCTGGAAGCGCGGACCAATCTAAGCCAGCTGTCGGTGCCGAGGCCTGGCTCGCTCAGTTATCTGATCCTAAAGGCTGGCAGTCCATGATGAATCTGATGCAGTCGGGTTTGTCTGGTCAGGGAGAGCCCCCCGCTGTTATGGCTCTGGTTCCGCCAGAAAAGCTCATGCAGCTGCAAAATGAGTACATGGAAAAATGGTCTTCGTTATGGACAGGTTTGATGGAATCGAAAACACCCGATATCCGAGACCGGCGCTTTTCTG
>JAULVH010000272.1:0-690 GCA_032111105.1 Burkholderiaceae bacterium
TTACTTTAAGTTATGTTTATTTGTGTATTAATTAGCAATTACCCATAAAATCAACTACTTGGGATAGTTATCTAAGCATGTACATGTCACTTTGAAAAAACTCAAAAACTGATGAAATATTCTGATCTGAGAGATTTTATTGCCAAATTAAAACAATCTGGAGAACTGCTCGAGATTGATGTTCCTGTCTCACCCCAGCTGGAAATGACCGAGTTATGCGATCGGACATTGCGCGCTGGCGGACCGGCACTTTTGTTTACTAAACCTACTGGCCACACTATCCCCGTGCTGGGTAATTTGTTTGGAACACCCAAGCGCGTGGCTATGGGTATGGGCGCGGCTGATGTTGGCGAGTTAAGAAAAATAGGGCATCTACTCGCCATGCTCAAAGAGCCTGAGCCGCCTAAAGGCTTCCGTGACGTTCTTGGTTTGGGGTCACTCGTTAAGTCAGTTTGGGACATGGCACCCAAGGAGCTGAGTTCAGCGCCTTGCCAGGACATAGTCTGGGAGGGCAAGGACGTCGATCTCTCTCGTCTACCTATTCAGCATTGTTGGCCGGGTGACGTTGCCCCTCTGATCACCTGGGGTCTGGTAATTACTAAGGGCCCTAATAAGAAGCGTCAAAATCTGGGCATTTATCGTCAGCAGGTCCTGGGACCCAACAAGCTCATCATGCGGTGGCTGGCGCAC
>JAULVH010000272.1:700-6060 GCA_032111105.1 Burkholderiaceae bacterium
CGCACAGGGGCGGGGCACAAGATTTTCGTGAGCATTGCCTGGCCAACCCGGGCAAGCCTTATCCGATTGCCGTGGCGCTGGGAGCGGACCCCGCCACTATATTAGGAGCCGTTACGCCTGTGCCCGACAGTTTGTCGGAATATCAATTTGCTGGTTTGTTGCGTGGCAGTCGTACTGAGCTGGTCAAGGCCATAGGCAGTGAGCTGCGGGTTCCGGCTTCGGCGGAGATAGTTTTAGAGGGGCATATTTACCCGGATTCAGGTAGTCAACCTGTCGTGCCCGAAGGCGCGCCGCCTCCGCCAACTACGGGTTTTGAGCATGCGCTTGAGGGTCCGTTTGGTGACCATACGGGTTATTACAACGAGCAGGACTGGTTTCCGGTGTTTACGGTAGACCGCATCACAATGCGCCGCAACCCGATTTATCACTCTACATATACTGGTAAGCCGCCGGATGAACCTGCCGTGTTGGGCGTGGCACTCAATGAAGTTTTTGTGCCGCTGCTGCAAAAGCAGTTTTCTGAAATTACCGATTTCTACTTGCCGCCCGAAGGCTGCAGTTACCGTATGGCGGTGGTGCAAATCAAAAAATCCTATCCGGGTCACGCCAAGCGCGTGATGTTTGGCGTGTGGAGTTTTCTGCGTCAGTTCATGTACACCAAGTTTATTGTGGTGGTCGATGACGATGTGAATATACGTGACTGGAAAGAAGTGATCTGGGCGATTACAACCCGCGTTGATCCTATTCGTGACACTACCTTAGTCGACAACACACCGATTGATTATCTGGATTTTGCGTCACCCGTCAGTGGCTTGGGCAGCAAAATGGGCATAGACGCAACCAACAAGTGGCCGGGTGAAACAACGCGCGAGTGGGGTCGCACTATTACTATGGATGCAGAAGTTAAGGCGCGAGTTGACTCAATCTGGGAAGGCTTGAATTTGGGTTGATTGTTAAGCAGATAGTCGCTCAATCGGCGTTTTTGAGTGAGTGATTGCTGATAGAATCGACCCCGGCGGGCCCCTGCGCATTGTGGCATGGCCAACCTGGTCAGGTCGGGAACGAAGCAGCCACAGCCATATCCTGCAAGTGCCGCAGACAAGGCTCGCCTTTAACTTCTCTTGTTCTTCTTGTTATTCCTGCGAGTTACCCACCGTCGGGTAAAATGCGGCTCTTGGACTTTATAGTGCCGTCTATGTCATATCAGGTTCTCGCCCGCAAATACCGCCCCAAAAATTTCGACAGCCTAGTTGGGCAGGATCACGTGGTGCGCGCGCTCACGCATGCGCTCGAAAACAAGCGTTTGCATCACGCCTATCTCTTTACCGGAACCCGCGGTGTTGGTAAGACCACGCTTTCGCGCATATTGGCCAAGGCGCTCAATTGTCAGGGAGCAGACGGGCAAGGCGATATTACGGCCCATCCCTGCGGTGTCTGTGATGCCTGCACATCGATAGATGCCGGTCGCTTTGTCGACTACATCGAAATGGATGCCGCCTCCAATCGTGGTGTAGATGAAATGGCGCAGCTGCTAGAGCAAGCTATTTACGCGCCGTCTAATGCTCGCTTCAAGGTCTATATGATCGATGAAGTACACATGCTCACCAGTCATGCCTTCAATGCAATGCTCAAGACTCTGGAAGAGCCACCAGAGCATGTGAAATTTATCTTGGCCACGACCGATCCTCAAAAAATTCCCGTCACGGTGCTTTCGCGCTGCCTGCAATTTAATCTTAAACAAATGCCGCCCGGCCATATCGTGTCGCATCTGGAAAATATTTTGTCGCAAGAGCAGATCAGTTTCGATACGCCGGCATTGCGTTTGTTAGCGCAAGGCGCGCAAGGATCGATGCGCGACGCTTTGTCATTAACCGATCAGGCAATTGCGTACTCGGCGGGTAAAGTCACACTCGACGCAGTGCAGGGAATGCTGGGTGCGCTGGATCACACGTATTTGGTCAGGCTAATGGATGCATTAGCTGCGCAAGAGGGTGCTACCTTATTAGCCGTGGCTGACGATATGGCTGCGCGCAGTCTTTCGTGGAATGCAGCGCTACAAGATTTAGGTACTTTATTAAACCGTATCGCTATTGCACAAGCAGTGCCTACGGCATTGCCGGACGATTTGCCTGAGCTTGAAGACATACAGCGATTAGCAGCGCAGTTCTCGGCAGAAGACATACAGCTTTTTTATCAAATCGTTGTTCATGGTCGTCATGAACTCGGACTTGCGCCGGATGAATATGCGGGCTTCACCATGACCTTGCTGCGCATGTTGGCGTTTACGCCTTTGCATACAAATGGTGATGGTAAAACACTCGCTGCGCCAGCCACCGCAAAATCGCCTGCGGCAGCGACTAAACCTAAAGCAGCTGCACTACCAAGTTCAAGTAGCGCAGCAAGAAGTGTTGATATTTCAAGCGCCACCGTAGCCTTGGCACCAGCGACGGCAACGGCCAGATCACCTAGCCCCGCGATGGCCGCTTTAGCGGCTGCTCGTAGTAGCAAGTCAGCCAAGTCGGCAGGTGATCATGCGTCAGAGTCCGTGACACCACCATCTTCTGTAACAGCACCGGCAACACCACCTGCATCACATCTGCCTCAAAAAAAAACTGAACTGAATCAACAGCCTGATGCTGCAGTCGCGGATGATGCAGCTCTGCAGATCGTTGCGCCAAATTCAGCTGCAGCCTCAGCGCCATCAACATCCACGACTGCACTTGACTGGCCAGTGGTGGTTAGGCAGTTAGACTTGCGAGGCATGGCACAGCAGCTGGCAACTCAAAGCGAATTGTTACGTGCACACGAAGACGATGGATTACTAAAAATTGAATTACGAGTACCGGTCGATACACTGCTGTCGTCGGGCAGTGTTGATAAGCTTGCCGCCGCATTAACGGGGTATCTGGATAAAAAAGTATCTGTTACGACTGAGATCGGTGCAGTGCGACAGACAGCGCACGCGGCCAGCCTCGCTGAACAAGCAGAGCGTTTGCAGCTTGCTGAGCAAACACTGGAAAGCGATCCGTTTGTACAAACCTTAAAGCGTGAATTCGGCGCGACAATGGTCCCCGGGTCTGTGCGACCTATTTAATAATGATTGAATGAGGAGTTCACCATGATGAAGGGCCAACTTGCCGGTCTGATGAAACAAGCCCAGGCCATGCAGGACAACATGAAGAAGATGCAAGACCAACTCGCGACTATCGAAGTCGAAGGTCAGGCAGGAGCAGGCATGGTCAAGATCATCATGACCTGTAAAAACGATGTTAAACGCGTCACGATTGATCCCTCGTTGCTGGGCGATGATAAAGACATGCTCGAAGATTTAGTGGCAGCTGCGTTTAATGATGCGGTACGAAAAGCGGAAGCCTTATCCAGCGAAAAAATGTCGGGCATGACCGCAGGCTTGCCACTGCCGCCGGGCTTTAAGCTGCCATTCTGATCGCGCAAACGAGTGAAGATTTCATCGAGTCTGGATTTTTTGAGTGATGCACTGCGTCGCTTGCCAGGTGTCGGACCAAAATCGGCGCAACGGATTGCCTACCATCTCATGCAGCATGATCGTGAGGGTGCGGCGCAACTCGCCAGAGCACTAACGCAGGCCGTCGAACGCGTTCATCACTGTGCACTTTGCAATACCTTCACTGAAAGTGAAGTCTGCGAAACCTGTCTTGATAGCGAGCGCGATGCTGCGTTACTGTGCGTCGTCGAGACACCCGCTGATCAGCTGATGATAGAACAGACCATGACGTATAAAGGTCTGTATTTTGTATTGATGGGACGCCTCTCTCCACTCGATGGCATAGGCCCTAAAGATCTGCATCTTGATCGGCTGGTTGCTCGTGCCACTGACGGTATCGTGACCGAAGTCGTGCTGGCCACAAATTTCACCAACGAAGGTGAAGCAACAGCGCATTACATAAGCGAGACATTAAAACAACGCGGATTAAGCGTTAGTCGTATTGCGCGTGGTGTGCCTGTAGGTGGTGAGCTTGAGTATGTCGATGCCGGCACCATTGCACGCGCTATGCTGGATAGGCGCAGCACCTAAGACTGCTATCTTCAAATTATTTTCCCGAGCTCATGATGAATAATAAAAATAAAGAATCTGCTTCGGTAGGGCCCATGGCAGGAATCAAGGTACTCGAGTTGGGAACCTTAATTGCTGGCCCCTTTTGTTCGCGCATGCTGGCCGAGTTTGGTGCCGATGTGATCAAGATCGAAGCACCCGGTGAGGGCGATCCAATTCGTAAATGGCGCGTACTGAAAGATGGAAATTCGCTCTGGTGGTATGTGCAGAGCCGCAATAAAAAAAGTATCACCCTCAATATGAAAGACACCCGTGCGCAAGAAATCGCACGACGTCTGGCGTTGGACGCTGACATCATTATTGAAAATTACCGACCTGGAGTACTTGAAAAATGGAACCTGGGTTTTGATCAGTTAAAAGCGATTAATCCCTCGGCCATCATGGTGCGTTTATCAGGTTATGGTCAGAGCGGACCCATGCGTGATGCGCCAGGCTTTGGTGCCATTGGTGAATCCATGGGGGGTTTACGTTATGTGTCCGGCCATCCGGATAGGCCGCCTGTTCGTATTGGGATTTCTATTGGAGATTCTGTCGCCTCGTTGCATGGCGCAATCGGCGCATTGATGGCGTTGCGCCACCGTGATGCCACCGGTGGTCGCTGGAATGGAAAATCGGGTGCAGATTGCGTGGGAGGTCAGGGCCAGATGGTGGATGTGGCGTTGTATGAAGCGGTATTTAACATGATGGAATCGCTCGTTCCTGAATACGACCATGCAGGTGTGGTGCGCGAACGAACTGGCGGTGCGCTGCCCGGGATTGTTCCTTCGAATACCTACACAACAGGTGATGGAGAAAACATAGTCATTGCAGGAAATGGCGACGCTATATTTAAGCGACTCATGACAGCCATAGGGCGCGCGGATATGGCAGACGATCCTGCACTGGCAAATAATGCGGGTCGCGTCCCGGCGACGCAAGCCATAGATGATGCAATTCAGTCGTGGTGCTCTACCCAAACTATCGATGCTGCATTAGACGTACTCAAAGCAGCGGAAGTGCCTGTATCGAAAATTTATTCAGTGCGCGACATGATGCAGGATCCGCAATTTCTTGCGCGGCAGATGTTTGAGGAGCATAAGTTCAAGGATGGCTCCAGCATTAAATTGCCTGCTGTCACTCCTAAATTATCTGAAACACCAGGCGCTACACGTTGGATGGGCCCGGACTTGGGTGAGCACACAGATGAGGTACTCACAACGCTGGGTTATACAGAGCAAGAGATCGCTGAATTTCGTCAGGCGGGTGTTCTTTAATTCAAAATGATTTA
>JAULVH010000272.1:6070-6477 GCA_032111105.1 Burkholderiaceae bacterium
GCTGATTCTTAATTCTTAATGACTGGGGCAAAATTCAGGCTAGCATTTACGTTTGCAAGCTAATCAATTGTTCTAGTTTTTCTGAGTCTGCACAAAACAGCCGTATACCCTCAGCCAGTTTTTCAGTCGCCATGGCGTCGTTGTTTAATGCCAATCGGAATGCTTGTTCATTCAAGCTAATTTTTTCAATCGCAGAAGACAGCGCTTTTTCCCGCGTTAGCCTGGGCACGACAGGTGCACGTGCATCGCTTAACTTTTGCAAAAGTTCTGGGCTGATGGTTAACAAGTCGCAGCCAGCGAGTTCAATAATCTGCGAGGTGTTACGAAAACTCGCACCCATTACTTCCGTGGCATAGCTAAATTTTTTGTAGTAATCGTAAATCCTGCAAACGGATTGCACACCAGGA
>JAULVH010000273.1:0-5131 GCA_032111105.1 Burkholderiaceae bacterium
CTCACCGCCCGAACAAACGCTGGAATGGTCAGGTGCAGGGGTCGACGGCGCGCAGCGTTTCGTGCGCCGCGTATGGAACTTCGCTCACGGACATGCTCAGCTAATCGATACCCACGCCACCTTACCTGCTGATTTGTCGGCTGATCTGAAAACCTTGCGCCGTGAAATGCATAAAATTTTGCAGCAGGCAGATCACGATTATCAACGCCTGCAATACAACACCGTAGTTTCAGCATGTATGAAAATGCTCAACCTGCTCGAAGCAACTTCATACACTGAAGCCGCTGGTAACAGCGCTGCGCTGACAGAATGTTTAGGTATTTTTCTGCGCGTGCTGTATCCCATCGCACCGCATATCACCCATGTGTTGTGGGACGCTCTGGGCTACGCTAAATCACACGGTGATATTCTCGATGCACCCTGGCCTAAAGTCGACAGCTCGGCACTCGAGCAAGCCGAGATCGAGCTCATGATACAAGTCAATGGCAAACTGAGGGGCAGCATCATTGTCCCAAAAACTGCCGACAAAGCGGCCATCGAAGCTGCTGCACTGGCGAATGAACACGTACAAAAACATCTGACAGGCACACCTAAAAAAATTATTGTGGTGCCTGGCAAACTGGTCAACATCGTTGCTTAGACGTTTAAAGAAGGAGAGTTGCGTGCAAACCAACCGCCGCTTGTGGATTTCGTTATTGATGACCTTGCCATTGGCCGCTTGCGGCTTTCAGTTGAGAGGCTCTCGTTCAGATGCGAATCTGCCCTTTAGCTCTGTCCATCTCGAAATCAGCAAAAACTCGCCTTTAGAGCGCGAGCTTCGTAACGCTATTGTTTCTCAAGGAAAAACGGCGATTGCTACCGATAGAAAATCAGCTGATGTCACCCTGCGCATCCTGTCAGAACATCAGGAAAAGAAAGTCTTAACGCTTAATGCACAAGGCCAGGTACGTGAATTCAGCTTGCTCTACCGTTTGCGATTTGACGTCATCAGCAAAGAGAGCGCGCAACTGGTCAACGATACTGAACTGGCGCTACAAACATTCATGAGTTATTCCGAATCTCAGGCAATTGCAAAAGAAACCGAAGAACGCCTGATCTACAACGACCTTCGAGCTGATGCGGTAAGTCAGATCATGCGTCGTTTATCGCAAATAAAACTCGAGCTGTAGACTGCACTATGCAAGTGCGTGCTGAAGCGCTGGATGCGCATCTCGAAAAATCACTGGCACCTTTATATGTGATTTCTAGTGATGAGCATTTGCTTTCCATGGAAGCGGCTGACCGCATACGCAAACGAGCACGCAGTACAGGATTTTCTGAGCGCGAAGTATTGATCGTTGATCGTTACTTCAAATGGGGTGAGCTAACCTCCTCTCAACAATCCATGTCACTGTTTGGTGATAAAAAATTAATTGAACTCCGCATGCCCACAGGCAAACCCGGAAAAGAAGGCGGGCAAGCCTTACAAGAGTATGCCGCTGGCTGCGCAGCCTCGACTACCGCCGATGAAACACTCACCTTAATTACCTTACCCAAACTCGATTGGGCAACGCAGAAAAGTGCCTGGGTTAGTGCCTTACAACGCGCTGCGGTGTACATCGACATACCCGTCGTTGAACGCAATCAGCTCGCTAACTGGATAGGTCAGCGCTTAGCAGCACAAGGACAAAGTGCAGACAAGATCGCGCTTGAGTTCATGGTGGAACGCGTCGAAGGCAATTTACTCGCAGCGCATCAAGAAATTCGTAAACTCGGGCTGCTGTATCCTGAAGGTCGCTTAACGGTTGAGCAAGTACACGATGCTGTTTTAAACGTGGCGCGCTATGACGTGTTTAAACTATCCGAAGCGATGTTGGCTGGTGACGTCCCTAGACTAGTTCGCATGCTGGAAGGCCTCAAAGGCGAAGGCGAAGCCTTGCCTCTGGTGCTGTGGGCTGTGACAGATGAAATCCGTACACTGCTCAAATTAAAGCTGGGCGTCAATGATGGACGACCGCTAGCGATGTTAATGAAAGAGTATCGTATCTGGGGCCCGCGTGAGCGCCTGATACCGAATGCGATTACACGCGTCTCACTCCGTAGCTTGCAAACAGCAATGCATGAATCAGCGCAAATCGACAAATTAATTAAAGGCTTACGTGCGCGAGAATTTGCCGGCGACTCGTGGGATGCTTTGTTACAGCTTGCTATGCGCATAGCACGATAAAAAATTCGAATCAGGAATCTAGTCATGGATATTCAACACTACATGAACACCCTAGGCAAAGCTGCACGTCATGCAGCACGTGCCATGGCCAAAGCAGACACCGCATCTAAAAATCGTGCGCTGGAATTAATCGCGCAAGCGATACGACGTGATGCCGCACTACTGACTGCCGCCAATCAAAAAGATTTAGAACAGGCACGTAGCAATGGCCTGGCAGCCGCCATGCTTGATCGATTAACGTTGTCTGAAAAAGCGATCGCCACCATGGCCGAAGGCTTGGAACAAATCGCGTCATTGCCAGATCCTATCGGCGAAATCAGCAACATGAAATACCGCCCTACCGGCATACAAGTCGGACAAATGCGTGTGCCACTCGGTGTGATTGGCATCATTTATGAAGCTCGCCCCAATGTCACTGTCGATGCCGCAGGCTTGTGCATTAAGAGCGGTAACGCCACCATACTGCGTGGCGGCTCTGAAGCAATTCATTGCAATCAAGCGTTAGCAAAACTAGTCAAGGAAGGTTTGGCCGGTGCGGGTTTACCTGCGGAAGCTGTGCAAATCGTCGAGACTACCGATCGCGCTGCCGTTGGCGCATTAATCACCATGCCAGAGTATGTCGATGTGATCGTGCCACGCGGTGGTAAAAGTTTGATCGAGCGCCTGATGAAGGAATCCAAGGTACCGATGATTAAACACCTTGATGGCATATGCCACGTGTATATCGATGACAAAGCCGATATCGCCAAAGCACTACCCGTGACCTACAACGCCAAGTGCCATCGCTACGGTACCTGCAACACCATGGAAACTTTACTCGTTGCGCGTTCGCTCGCTGCTAACGTGTTGCCTGAATTAGCCAAGCTATTTGCAGAGAAGCAGGTTGAACTGCGCTGCGATCCTGAAAGTTTAAACATCCTTGCTGGCTATGCGCATCTCAAAGCAGCGACGGAAGAAGATTGGCGTACTGAATATTTAGATGCCATTCTGGCTGTCAAAGTAGTTTCCAACGTCGATGAAGCGATAGATCACATCAATACCTTTTCATCACAGCATACCGATTCCATCATCACTGAAGATTACACGCATGCCATGCGCTTTTTGCGTGAAGTCGATTCCGCCTCTGTGATGGTGAATGCTTCAACCCGCTTTGCTGATGGATTTGAATATGGACTCGGCGCTGAGATAGGCATCTCTAACGATAAATTACACGCGCGCGGCCCGGTAGGCTTAGACGGCCTGACCTCACTCAAATATGTCGTGTTAGGTCATGGCGAAGTGAGGGTGTAAGCATGCTGTGGATTAAAGCTCTGCATATCGTGTTTGTTGCTTCGTGGTTTGCGGGTTTGTTTTATCTGCCCAGAATTTTCGTAAACCTGGCAATGGAAACTAATCCCGTAGTCAATGAACGTCTGCTACTCATGGCGCGCAAGCTGTATCGCTTCATGACAATACTGATGATTCCTGCGTTGGTGCTCGGTCTGTGGTTGTGGCTGCTGTACGGTATAGGTCAGCAAAGTATCTGGCTCTATCTGAAATTAGTTTTAGTCTTGCTACTAATCTGTTATCACCACATCTGCAAAAGTCTGCTGAAAAAATTCGAGAATGGCGAAAATACGCACTCGCATGTTTGGTATCGCTGGTTTAATGAAGCCCCTGTGCTGGGCATGATTGCAGTTGTGATACTCGTTGTAGTAAAACCATTCCAATAAAATAATTACTCCCATCCTTTGCGAGACGACAATGACAAAAAAAATTGACTACTACATGGCACCGCATTCACCCTGGTCGTATCTAGGCCATCCACGACTCGTCGCCATGGCAAAAAAATATAACGCCACCATTCATTTAAAGCCGGCTGATTTAGTCAAAGTGTTTAGCGTCTCAGGTGGCGTGCCCGTCTCACAGCGCCCACCACAACGTCAGGCATACCGACTAGCTGAACTACAGCGTTGGAGTAAATTTCTTAATATTTCCATGACGCTGCATCCTAAGTTTTTTCCTATTTCAGGCGAACCGGGTGCAAAACTCATCATCGCTGCGCTGCAAGCGCACGGCACAGACAAAGCGTTGGAGCTTGCTCACGCCTTAGGCCATGCGGTTTGGGAAGATGAAAAAAACATCACCGATGAGCCCACCTTGATTGCCATCGCCGATCATCTTGGTTTGCAGGGTGCGGAACTACTCAAACAATCTACTGGCGCAGCTGTTGCTGCTGAATTCATCAAAAATACGGAAGAAGCGATTGCTGCCAATGTATTCGGTGCTCCTTGGTACAGTGTTGATGGCGAAGGTTACTGGGGCCAAGACAGATTAGAATTTGTAGAACGCGCTTTGATGAGCAAATAACATTAACTGCGCATCCCGAGCACCAACGGGATGCGCGCTTCATTCAACACCTTCATTCATCACCCACGATCAACACGTATGGACTGTTGATCATTCACGGATAAAAGGTATTTATGGTTATTGTAATTTTTTATTTTTGCTCCTGCCCTCGCGGTTTAGAGGCTGCACTCGCCGAAGAAATCAGCGAAATCGCCAAACAAAGTGGCACGCTCAAAGTGCACAACCAAGTACCCGGTGGCGTACATTGCTCGGGCCAGTGGTCTGATGCTATGCGATTAAATCTGCATTCGCGTATCGCTTCACGTGTGTTGATGCGTATCGCGCACCGCAGCTATGCGAATGAAAATCACATCTACGACCTTGTCCTCGAATCAAAATGGGAAGAGTGGTTCCATGTGGGTCATACGATGCGCGTCGATGTCACTGCCATCAAATCGCCCGTCAAAAGTCTGGAATTCATCACCCTAAAAATTAAAGATGCCATTTGCGATCGTTTTCGTGATCGTGAAGGCGAGCGTCCATCAATCGACACTCGCACTCCCGACATGAGTAGTTCAGGTTTTTTTGATGCGCGTA
>JAULVH010000274.1:0-16054 GCA_032111105.1 Burkholderiaceae bacterium
GCTCATTTGATGTCGCTGCGGCGACATCAACAACGCGTCGCCATCAGGCAGCGATCATTTTCTATCGAATAGTTTTTTTCTTACGTAGTCTGTCGACAATCACTTCTGCTTTACCTGCAACGAACTCCAGTTCGCAAAAATAATCTTTTGCCAGAGCAGCATGATAACGATTGGGCCCACGATCAATAATGGGTTCCCAAGCGTCACGTCGCGCTAGAGACCAGGCGCCGTTCAACTGACCGCTGGCATAGAGTTTTTTCTCGCCTGTGCCGCAGCGTATGCCTTCATAACTGATATTGGTTGCACCGCTTGGGCTGGTGATAACGAGCACAAAACGCACTATGCCTTCGTCTGTCACGCTGACTGATTTTGCATCGACTGCAAAATCCATCGTGGTGGTGGGACTGACATAAAAAGGCAGTAGATTATTTTTTTGCGCGGCAGCTGGAAGAACGACGGGGCTTTCAGATTTAATTTCTTTATTATCGGCCTCATCTGTCTGCGCCAATACGCCACAGGAAAAATGTAGCGCTGCTATCAATACAAAAAAATGCGCAATACGATGTTGGCGAGACTTCATTTGGATTTCGGTTCGATCAGTGTTCGAGTTGACCTAGTTTCAGGTATCTATTTTGGGCAGTGACTGATCAAGGGGTCGTCGCTGTCCAGGGTTTTGGGGTCGAGCGAGAAAGCGCGACAGTTCCTGCAGAGCGCGCATATAAACATCACGCTTGAATTCAATGACGACATCCATAGGAACCCAGTAATCGTGCCAGCGCCATGCGTCGAATTCAGGATGTTCTGAGTTGCGCAGGTTGACGTCGCAGTCGCGGCCTATCATCCGCAACAGAAACCAGATTTGCTTTTGGCCTCGGTAATGACCACGGACTTCACGCTTAATAAAATGATCGGGCACCTCATAGCGCAACCAGTCACGAGTACGGCCGACAATTTTTACGTGCTCGGCACGAAGACCTACTTCTTCCTGCAGCTCGCGATACATGGCTTGCTCCGGCGTTTCGCCGTGCTTGATGCCGCCTTGTGGAAACTGCCACGAATGTTCACGCACCCGTTTCCCCCACCAGACTTCATTTTGATGGTTCAACAGTATGATGCCGACGTTCGGGCGAAAGCCTTCACGGTCCAGCATGTCTCACCTCGAAATTTCTGCGGTTTGCGCCAAATCGCACAAAAAAGCGCGCATGAAAGTGGCCTAGCCTATCCTTTCAATGCGTGGGTGGTGCGATTCGCCATGGCGTCAACCAGCGAATACTTTAAAATTGAACTGATTATAACCCTCCCTTTTTAAAAGATTTCATCTTCATGCGCGCTACTCGATTTTTTATTTCTACCCTCAAAGAAGCCCCTTCCGATGCGGAGATCGTCAGTCACAAGCTAATGATTCGTGCCGGGATGATCAAACGTCTTGGTTCAGGTATTTACAACTATATGCCCATGGGTTTGCGGGTCATACGCAAAGTTGAGCACATCGTTCGCGAGGAAATGAATCGTGCGGGCGCTGTCGAATTGTTAATGCCTTTAGTCCAGCCGGCTGAGCTTTGGCAAGAGACCGGCCGCTGGGACAAGATGGGTCCGGAACTGTTGCGCGTAAAAGATAGGCACGGCCGCGACTATGCTATTCAGCCCACCTCAGAAGAGGTGGTCACAGATATCGCCCGTAGCGAGATCAAGTCATATCGCCAGCTACCGGTAAATTTTTATCACATACAAACCAAATTTCGGGATGAGCGTCGCCCTCGGTTTGGGCTCATGCGTGGACGCGAATTCACCATGAAAGACGCGTATTCATTTGATCGCGATGTAGACGGCCTCAAAAAATCGTATCAGGCCATGGTGGATGCTTACACGCGTATTTTTGACCGGTTTGGTTTGAATTTTCGCGCGGTCGCTGCAGACAATGGTGCGATAGGTGGTTCAGGGTCACAGGAGTTTCACGTGATTGCCGACACCGGTGAGGACGCCGTGGTTTACTGCCCTCAGTCTGAGTATGCCGCCAATATAGAGGCAGCTGAGGCGCTTGCCCCATCTGGTTCAAGGGGTGCTCCGACGCAGGCGCTGACCAAGACAGCAACCCCCGACAAAACACGTTGCGAAGACGTGGCCGAATTGTTGGGACTATCGTTAACTGATACCGTTAAATCTATCGTGTTATCGGTCGAGCGTGATGAGGGAGAGCGCGAGATCTGGATGCTCTTAGTTCGCGGGGATCATGATCTTAACGAGGTCAAAGCAGGCAAGCTTCCTGGTATCGGGCCGTATCGCTTTGCAAGCGACACAGAAATTCAAGAGCATTTCGGATGCAAGCCTGGTTATCTCGGCCCCATCAAGACCTTAAAGCCTGTAAAAATCGTCGCCGATCGTACTGTTGCGCTGATGAGTGATTTTGTATGCGGTGCCAACGAAGAGAATTTTCACTACACCGGTGCTAATTGGGTGCGTGATTTACCCGAGGTCTTAGTCGCCGATATTCGAAATGTCGTGGCTGGCGATCCGTCGCCCGATGGTAAGGGCTTACTTGAAATACAGCGTGGTATCGAAGTGGGTCATGTGTTTCAACTAGGTACCCGCTACTCAGAAGATATGAAGGCATCGTATCTTGATGAACATGGCAAACCTCAGCTGATGCAGATGGGATGCTATGGCATAGGTATTACTCGCATCTTAGGTGCTGCAATCGAGCAGAATTTCGATGCTAAGGGCATCATTTGGCCACTCGCTATCGCGCCATTCGAAGTCGTGCTGTGCCCGCTTGGTTACGATCGTAGTGAGCTAGTGCGAGAGGCCACAGAAAATCTTTACGCCTTACTGGTGGAGTCCGGCATAGACGTGATATTGGATGACCGAGGTGAGCGTCCAGGAGCCATGTTTGCTGATTGGGAGTTAATCGGTGTGCCACATAGAGTGGTGATCGGCGAGCGCAGCTTGAAAGATGATTTACTGGAGTATCAAGGTCGCCGCGATGAGGCGGCTACTCCAGTAGCTCGTGCCGATATCCTCACGTTCCTTAAGGCCAGACTCAACTAATCATGCATCATGCTATGACGACGCGACCGTTAACTATTCTCTCCAAGATGGTTATGTCGATTTGCGTCGCCTTGTTCAGTGTTTCGGAAAATGCTCATGCCGGTAATCAGCGCGAAGAAGTATTAGCTGATTCGGTGAGACTGGCCTTGGTTAGATCAATCACAGATCACCGTCCGCCGAATTTAAATCTGGCTAGCGAAAGTGATCGCATTGAATGGCAGAGCTGGTCTGATGTGATGTCGAAACGCTTGCATAGTCGTATGCCGGATGCCATGGTGCGCCGTGAATTTTTACAAACACTATGGTATGAAGCGCGTCGTGCAGGTTTAGAGCCAGCACTTATTTTGGGGCTCATACAGGTAGAGTCGGGCTTTCGTAAATATGCAATTTCGAGTTCGGGTGCGCGTGGGTATATGCAGGTTATGCCATTCTGGACGCGCGTGATTGGCGACGGTCGACCTTCCGGCTTGTTCCATCTGCAGGCCAATTTGCGTTATGGTTGCAGCATACTGAGAATGTATATTGATATGGAGCGCGGCGATCTGTTTCTGGCCTTAGGTCGATACAATGGAAGTCGCGGCCGCCAAGAGTATCCGAACGCTGTCCGGGCAGCATGGAAGCGCTGGGAGCGCGTCTGATCTATAAGAAAGTGAGAATTAAAATGAAAAAACTACTCTGTGCTCTGTTAGTACTATTTTTTGTATCCAGTGCAATGGCCAATTTGACCGAAAGCAAGGGTACGGCAAACAGTAATGATGCCGATTTTGTCGCAGGAAAAAAAGCGATAGAACGTAAAGACTGGAAGTCTGCGATCGTATCGCTCACTAAATCGGTAAAGCAAACGCCGGATAACGCAGATACGCATACTTATCTGGGTTATTCCTATCGTCATTTAGGTGAGCTAGATAATTCATTCGCGCATTACAAAGAGGCGCTCAGACTAGACCCTAATCACAAAGGCGCGCACGAATACATAGGCCAGGCGTATTTGAAAGCGGGCCAGCCAGACAAAGCTGCGGAGCATTTGGTTCGACTGGAAAAAATTTGCGGCAAAGGCTGCGAAGAGTATCAGGATCTATCAAAAGCAATTACTGCTTTTAATAAGGCAAAGTAAAACAAAAACGCCCGCAAACATGCGGGCGTTTTTGTTTAGTACCTGAATATTATTTCAAGTGTGCAGAGATAAGTTTAGTCATCTCGAACATGGAAACAGTCTTCTTACCGCCAAATACGGCTTTCAGCTTGTCATCTGCATTGATGTTGCGTCGGTTAACGCTATCTTGCAGCTTGTGCTTCTTGATGTAATCCCAAACCTTCTTGGTGACTTCCGTGCGTGGCAGAGGATTAGCTCCGACGACGGCGGCCAAAACTGCTGACGGGTTCAAAGGCTTCATGAACGCTGCGTTTGGCTTACGTGTAGTTTTCTTGGCTGCCACTTTTTTCGCAGGCGCTTTTTTAGCGACTACTTTTTTAGCGGGGGCCTTCTTAGCAACTACCTTTTTTGCTACTACCTTCTTGGCGACTGGCTTTTTGGCCGGTGCCTTCTTGGCTGCCTTTTTAGCTGCAGGTTTCTTCGCAGCGGTTTTTTTGGCGGCCGCTTTTTTGGCTGTAGCCATGTATGAACCTCCTATACGGTGTTAACTAAATGTTGCGCAAGTTTACGCACCGACAATAGTCTTAGGGTTTTGCTTGTTACGCAAGTGTTTTTTGCCGGTTTTTTTCGATTTTCTCCTATGAGCGTGCGAGCTAGCTAGAAATTTTCGAATCGTAGATTTGGGCTTTCGAACTTATGAAGCTTTCCCGAGAGGGGTGAGGGGTGCGAGAGGAGATGCTGAAATGCGATAGAAACCCTCATGAAAAGTACATTTCAGGAGGGAGCCGTATCGATTTATTGAACTATAGCGACGAGTGCCGGTGTGCTTGCTAGCGCATACCGGGCATCATGCCCTTCATGCCGCGCATCATTTTCATCATGCCCGCACCTTTGAACTTCTTCATCATGGATTGCATTTGGTCGAATTGAGCAAGCATGCGATTGACCTCTTGTACCTGTACCCCTGCGCCGGCTGCGATACGTCTTTTACGGGATGCTTTAATCAGATCAGGCTTGGTTCGCTCCTGAAGTGTCATTGAGTTGATGATCCCTTCCATGCGGCGAATTTGCTTTTCGGCCTGATCCACATTTTTACCTGCAGCGGCCTGTTGTAGCTGAGCCGGTAGCTTATCCATCAATCCGGAGAGCCCACCCATTTTTTTCATCTGCGAGAGCTGCGCCTTGAAATCGTTCAGATCGAATTTTCCACCGCCTTTGATTTTGTTGGCCAGATCTTCAGCTGCGGCCACATCCATGCCTTTGCGAGCTTCCTCAACGAGCGCCAGGATGTCACCCATGCCCAAGATCCGATTGGCCATGCGCTCAGGGTCGAAGGCTTCCAGGCCATCGAGCTTTTCCCCAACGCCTGCAAACTTAATGGGCTTGCCCGTAACGTGGCGAACCGATAGCGCAGCACCGCCACGAGCATCACCATCGAGTTTTGTTAAAACGATGCCAGTCAGTGGCAGTGCCTCGTTGAATGCACGGGCAGTGTTGACCGCATCCTGACCCAGCATGGCATCGACTACGAACAGCGTTTCAATAGGTTTGAGCGTGGAATGCAGCGCGCTAATTTCCTGCATCATCGCGTCATCAATGCCGAGACGACCGGCGGTATCGATGATAAGTACGTCGTGATGATGTTTTTTGGCGTAATCAAGGGCGGCTAATGCGATGGCGACAGGTTGCTCTGTAGATTCGGAGGGAAAGAAATCTGCGCCAACTTGAATCGTTACAGTCTGCAGCTGAGTAATAGCAGCGGGGCGGTAAACGTCTGTAGATACGGTAAGAACCTTTTTCTTTTTTTGTTCTTTTAAATATTTGGCGAGTTTACCTACCGTAGTGGTCTTACCAGCACCTTGTAAGCCAGCCATGAGTATGATTGCCGGCGGTTGTGTTGCGAATGACAGCTGACTAGCCTCTATGCCCAGATCGGCACCCATCAGTTTGGCGAGTTCTTTATGCACTACACCAACCAGTGCTTGTCCCGGTGTGAGTGAGCCTATGACTTCCTCGCCCAGCGCTTTTTCCTTGACTCGCCCAATAAACTCACGCACAGCAGGTAAGGCAACGTCTGCTTCGAGCAATGCGACACGCACTTCACGCAGCATTTCAGCGGTATTGGACTCGGTAAGTCGTGCCTCTCCTCGCATAGTCTTGACGACTTTGGATAGGCGTTGGGTCAGGTTATTGAGCATGGGTGGTGTTCCGTAATAATCACTGCGGTCACAGTGCAGTTTGAGTATGCAAACCAGCAGCCATTGTAGGGCAAGCTACCGCGGTGGCTGTTTATCACAAAGGGATAATTGCAAAGATGAAGAAAACAGATGGATTTTGTGTTGATGTATACGTAAGTAAAACAGTTGTGTTACCGATCTAAAGACATCGAAAGCAGAGTCAAGCGTGAGCTAAAAAGAGCAGCAATTTTATCCCATGCCGCCTAAGGGCTTGTATTTTTCGCTCTATGACATGGTGTAAACTATTCGCATGCAACTTCCGCTCATACACGCCGCTGGGCTGCTCTACGTTATCTGCGCTCTTTTGCCCGAGCACAGGCGTAGCCTGATCGTCTCAGGAACCATGCTTGCGTGGGTGCTGCATGGGATTGCGCTTGGCAGCATGGTGTTAGCGCCAGAATTTCTCAGGTTGGGTTTTGCCATCATGCTCTCTGCTGCCCTGTGGCTAACAGTGGCTGCATATTGGGTAGAAAATCTTAATCTTTCTGTTGATGGTTTACGGCGATTGGTATTACCCAGTGCGGCCATAGCGATTGCGCTTCCTCTGATTTTTCCGGGCTCGGAAATTCCTATGGCAGGAAAATCCCCCTTATTTGCTTGGCACATAGTGCTCTCGACCTTGGCCTATGGATCGCTAACCGTGGCGGCCTTTCATGCCGTGCTCATGGTTATGCAGGAATCAAGATTGCATGCCTTGGCGTCGGCCAGCGGTCGCTCGGGTTGGTTATCTTTGGCAATAGATAATTTGCCGGCTTTACTTACCATGGAGCGGCTGTTGTTCAGGGTGATAAATCTGGGTTTTGTACTGCTGACACTTACAGTGGTTTCAGGCGTGTTTTTCTCCGAGCAGTTGTTTGGCATCCCCTTTCGCTTGGAACACAAAACTATTTTCACTTTGTTGTCGTGGTTGTTGTTCGGCATCTTGCTTGCGGGGCGACGCTGGCGAGGTTGGCGCGGCAAGACGGCGCTTTCTTTCACCTTAATCGGATTTGCCACTTTGCTGCTGGCGTATGTTGGTAGTCGCTTTGTACTTGAAGTGGTACTACACAGGAGCGCTGTTTGAAGTATCTCTTGTGGATAGTCATAGGCTATCTGGCGTGGCGCTGGTTTAAGGCCTCCCAAAACCGCAAGGCAGAATCTCCAACTGTTTCTGATGCAACGGATCACGTCGTGAGTCCCGATGCAGAAGCTATGGTCAAATGTAACCAATGTGGTGTCTATCTTCCTGTGTCGGAGGCCTTGCCAGGTCCGGATAGTCAGTTTTATTGCAGTGATTTGCATCGCGGCTCGCGCAACACGTCGTAGTTTTTCTTAAGCCGTTACGAGCCAATGTAACGTTGCTTTTTCCCAGCACAACTACCGAAGAATTTTCGTTAATTACAGATGATCTTGTAAGCTTCGCGCTTACTTTTTTAGTCTGCTGATGAATTCTTTAGTCTCAGACATCATGACGGCTCCCGTCGCCGATGTTGCTCCCCCAGATTTTTCTTTGCTCGGGCAGTCCGCTGCCATGCGAGCGGTACGAGCGCAGATAGTTAAACTGGCCAAAAGCTCTGTCTCCGTGGTGATTTATGGGGAGTCAGGCACAGGCAAAGAACTGGCGGCGCGCGACATACATGCATTGAGTGCACGATCGCACCATCCCTTCATCACGGTCAATTGCGGAGCGATTCCAGAAAATTTAATGGAGTCAGAGTTTTTTGGGGCGCGTCGCGGGGCATTTACTGGTGCTGTCGAAGACAGGTCCGGTTTTTTTCATGCCGCTCATGGAGGGACATTATTTCTTGATGAGGTAGCTGAGCTTCCCGTTGCTATGCAGGTAAAACTGCTGCGCGTCATTCAAGAAGGTAAGGTGCGTAAGCTAGGGGGTGCTCGCGAAGAGTCCGTTGACGTCAGAATCCTGAGCGCAACCCATAGAAATCTTGCGCAAGAAGTTCAACACCATCGATTCCGCCAGGATTTGTACTACCGACTTAATGTTGTCGAACTTCAATTGCCACCTCTTAGAGACAGGCGGGACGATATTGCCTTGCTAAGCGATGCGTTTTTACGCCGCCATGAATCTGCTTTAGGAAGAATGACCATATCACCAGAGGCTCATGCGCTATTGATGGAGCATGATTACCCGGGTAATGTGCGCGAACTGCAGAACATTCTTGAGCGAGCTAGTGCCTTTGCTACGCAAGGCCAGATCATGGCAGACGATCTGATGCTTGGCCCCAGCGCGTGGCAGGTTTCATCGAACCCCGTTGATCATGCCGCAGGCGCGACTGATGCGTCGATAGCAGGTGACACATTAACGACTTTGCCAGAAAAGGTAAGGTTATTCGAACGCGAATTAATCCTCCAGGCCTTGCGTGAGTGTCGTTATCGGCAGACTCGCACAGCCCGTGTACTTGGGATAAGCTTGCGGCAACTTCGTTATCGTATGCAGCGTTTAAACATCCATGAATTCGAGTAATTTGCCTTTGTTAATTGATGATGCGGGTTGGTGTTCATCAGTACCCCGCGCGACATGTCCTAATTTTGATGCGCGGCCTCACGACAGTGCGGTCAGCTTGCTGGTCATACACAACATCAGCTTACCGCCAGGTGAGTTTGGTGGTGAGTGTATAGAGGACTTCTTCGCCAATACGCTCGATTGTGATGCCCATCCTTATTTCGATCATTTGCGCGGCGTAAAAGTCTCTGCGCACTTTCTGGTGCGACGTGATGGGCGGGTAGTGCAATTCGTTTCGGCAAATGATCGTGCATGGCATGCGGGCGCGTCGGAGTTCGGGGGTCGTCAGCGCTGCAATGATTTTTCCGTGGGTATCGAGCTTGAAGGTACGGATTTTGAGATTTTTTGCGATGCGCAGTACGAAAGTCTTGCTTTTTTGACACGCGCATTAGTACTTAAATATCCTATTACTGATGTGGTTGGTCATGAGCATATTGCCCCAGATCGCAAGACCGACCCAGGTCCGTTTTTTGATTGGCAACGTTTTCAACGAGGGTTTGTTGAAAAGCTGACTGACCAGGTTAAACAAGTCTCGCAAAATCAAGCACTTCGCTTCCCAAGCTGAAAAAAGCGGTTGCAACTTACCCTGCCGGGCACTAGAATTAGTGCCCTAGTCCTTGAAATTCACTATATCTAGTAGTAAATAAGAATAACCAGACCAACCGAGTGAGCTGGCCAAGTAGGTGGCACGAGCGTTCTTATGGGTGCTGTAGCGTCCGCTGGGATGTGGGGCTTGGTCAGGGCCCATCAGTAGTCAAGCATACAAAGCGGCGATCAGATAGTTTTCAACTGATCGCAGCGCATGAAAAAAACAAAACAATTTGCCGGGCGCATGCCCTGCATTCCTTAGATATTAGGCAGTAATGCTATTGGCACTACTATTGGGAGAGTGAAGTGCAGACCAGTCAAGAAATCACAGTCAAATCCGGGGGCGAGTTCACGGCGGTGCCTAAGTCGTCGGCGCTAGCGCCTTCTACGGCAAGTACAACCGCATCCATCACGGACTACAAGATCATTCGTCGTAACGGAGCTGTGGTGGGCTTTGAGCCATCCAAGATCTCCATTGCGATGACCAAGGCTTTTCTCGCGGTAAATGGTGGCCAGGGTGCCGCTTCAGCGCGCGTTCGTGAACTTGTTGAGCAACTCACTGTGGGCGTTGTGTCTGTATTGATGCGTCGTCAGCCGTCTGGTGGCACGTTTCTCATCGAAGACGTACAGGATCAGGTCGAGCTTGCGCTCATGCGTTCAGGTGAGCACGATGTAGCCCGCGCTTATGTTCTTTACCGCGCCAAGCGGCAAGAAGAGCGTGCTCAGCAACAGGCAGCCAAGCCGTCGGCATCGCGCGAGCAGTCTATCTATATCGTGGTTGATGGTCAGCGTCAGGCGCTGGACATGGACAAACTGCTGTCGATGATTACATCGGCCTGCATCGGTTTAGAAAAGCATGTTGATGCAGAAGCGATATTAAGCGAGACAGTGCGCAATCTCTATGATGGCGTGCCAGTGGAAGAGCTATACAAATCGGCCATACTCGCAGCGCGCGCACTGATGGAAAAAGATCCTGCTTACAGCCAGGTCACAGCGCGCTTGCTCATGCATACCATCCGTAAAGAAGTATTTGGTACCGAAGTCGCTCAAGCGGATGCGAAGCAGCATTACATCGATTACTTCCCGAAATTCATCAAAAAGGGTATTGAGGCTGAACTGCTCGACGCTAAGCTTGCTCAGTTTGATTTGAAAAAACTGGCTGAAGCGCTGGTTGCAGAGCGCGATCTTCAGTTCGGCTATTTAGGTTTGCAAACCTTGTATGACCGCTATTTCTTGCATATACAAGGTGCACGTATCGAAATGCCTCAGGCATTTTATATGCGGGTTGCCATGGGCCTAGCGCTCAATGAAATCGACAGAGAAGCCAGAGCAATCGAGTTTTACACCTTGCTCTCAACCTTCGATTTCATGAGCTCCACGCCAACGCTCTTTAATTCCGGAACGTTGCGTTCACAGCTTTCTTCCTGCTATCTGACGACCGTCTCCGACGATTTGGATGGTATCTATGAAGCCATCAAAGAAAACGCATTGCTTGCCAAGTATGCGGGTGGCCTGGGTAACGACTGGACGCCGGTACGTGCACTAGGTGCACACATTAAAGGTACCAACGGAAAGTCCCAGGGTGTGGTTCCGTTTTTGAAGGTCGTCAATGACACCGCAGTCGCGGTTAATCAAGGTGGAAAACGTAAAGGTGCGGTGTGTGCGTACCTGGAAACCTGGCACATGGATGTAGAAGAATTCCTGGAGTTGCGCAAAAACACAGGTGACGATCGCCGCCGCACCCACGACATGAACACGGCGAACTGGATTCCTGATTTGTTCATGAAGCGCGTGATGGAAAAGGGTGAATGGACCTTGTTTTCGCCTTCAGATGTCGTCGATTTGCACGATAAATTCGGTAAGGCATTTGAGATAGCCTACTGTGGCTATGAGGCGAAGGCGGCCAATGGCGAGCTCAAATTATTCAAGAAAGTGCAAGCGCTTGATCTGTGGCGCAAGATGCTTTCTATGTTGTTCGAGACCGGCCATCCATGGATTACTTTTAAAGATCCTTGCAATATCCGCTCCCCTCAGCAACATGTGGGCGTTGTGCACAGCTCGAATTTATGTACTGAGATCACGCTCAATACCAACGACGCCGAAATCGCCGTTTGTAATCTCGGATCGATCAACTTGCCTGCGCACATGAAAGACGGCAAGCTCGATCACGAGAAGCTGCACAAAACTGTACGCACAGCGATGCGCATGCTCGACAACGTGATTGATATTAATTATTACGCCGTTAAAAAAGCACGTGATTCTAATTTGCGTCATCGCCCCGTGGGCATGGGCATCATGGGCTTTCAGGATTGCTTGCATGTCATGCGCATTCCCTACGCATCCAACGAGGCGGTTGAATTTGCGGATCGTTCCATGGAAGCGGTTTGTTATTACGCTTACACGGCATCAACTGAATTAGCAGAAGAGCGAGGAACTTATAGCTCCTATCGCGGTTCACTATGGGATAGAGGTATTTTGCCGCAAGATTCTTTAAAGCTTTTGGCTGAAGAGCGCGGTGGTTATCTTGAAGTCGATACGTCAGAAACCTTGGATTGGTCAGCTTTGCGTGCGCGCATCAAACAGTACGGCATGCGCAATTCAAACTGCGTAGCCATTGCACCTACGGCCACCATATCGAATATCATCGGTGTGTCAGCCTGTATCGAGCCTACGTATCAGAATCTGTACGTGAAATCTAATCTCTCAGGTGAATTTACGGAGATTAATGCTTACCTGGTTCGCGATTTGAAGGCGCGCGGCCTGTGGGATGAAGTCATGATCGCTGATCTTAAATATTTTGATGGCAGTCTTGCGCGTATAGATCGTATTCCTCAGGAACTCCGTGAGCTGTATGCAACTGCGTTCGAAGTTGATCCTTCCTGGTTGGTCGAAGCGGCATCGCGTCGTCAAAAGTGGATAGATCAGGCGCAGTCGCTCAATATTTATATGGCGGGTGCTTCTGGTAAGACGCTTGATGAAACTTATAAGCTGGCGTGGTTGCGTGGACTAAAGACCACGTACTACCTGCGCACTATAGGCGCAACCCATGCTGAAAAATCGACCAGCAAGACCGGAGCCTTAAACGCTGTCTCGTCAGATATGCCGGGTGCGACGTCTGCCTCCTCAGCTGAGATGGATGGCCCTGCCTGCGTGATGCGGCCAGGTGATCCTGGATTTGATGAATGTGAAGCTTGCCAGTAAATGAAATCAGTTGGGCTTGAGCGCCACTGCTCATGCCTAACCAGTCGCAGTTAACTACTGCGTAACGATTAACGATTAAAGTAATAAGGACATACATATGCTTTCCTGGGATGATGAAACTGTAGCTTCTCGCGCGCCGGCACAACCGCGCCCGCACCTCCAGGCGGTTCCTACTGCGCCATCGTTTTCTGCGCACGCCGATACACCCCTAGACGGTGGAATTCTGGCGCGTCCGGCTGCTAAAGCTGAAACTACCGAGCGTGTTCAGGCGGTGGATAAGCGCATTATTAATGGTCAGACTGATGTTAATCAGCTGGTGCCGTTTAAGTACAAATGGGCATGGGACAAGTACCTTGCCGGTTGCGCAAATCACTGGATGCCGCAAGAAATCAACATGCAGCGCGATATCGAGCTGTGGAAAAATCCGAATGGTCTGACGGACGATGAGCGCCGACTGGTCAAGCGCAATCTCGGCTTCTTTGTCACTGCTGATTCTCTGGCTGCCAACAACATCGTGCTGGGTACCTACCGTCACATTACGGCTCCAGAATGCCGCCAGTATTTACTGCGCCAGGCCTTTGAAGAGGCGATACATACCCACGCCTATCAGTACATAGTCGAGTCGCTGGGTCTTGAAGAGGGTGAGATATTCAACGCCTATCACGAGGTCAAATCAATTCGGGACAAAGATGAGTTCCTGATTCCCTTCATTGAGACACTAACTGATCCAGCATTTACCACTGGGACCACCGAGAATGACCAAAAACTTCTCAAGTCTTTGATCGTATTTGCCTGCCTGATGGAAGGCCTGTTCTTTTACGTAGGCTTTACTCAGATATTGGCTCTCGGGCGTCAGAACAAAATGATGGGTGCAGCCGAGCAGTATCAGTACATACTGCGCGACGAATCCATGCACTGCAATTTCGGTATTGATTTGATCAACACGATCAAGTTAGAAAATCCCCATCTGTGGACTTCTACATTCAAAGAAGAGATCAAAGCACTATTTTTACAAGCAGTAGAGTTGGAATATCGCTACGCAGAGGATACAATGCCGCGTGGTGTGCTTGGATTGAATGCACCTATGTTCAAAGGTTACCTGCGTTTTATCGCGAACCGCCGAGCACAACAGATAGGTTTAGAGGCGTTGTTCCCACAGGAAGAGAATCCTTTCCCATGGATGAGCGAGATGATCGATCTGAAGAAAGAACGTAATTTCTTCGAAACACGAGTCATTGAGTATCAGACGGGTGGAGCGCTTAACTGGGAATGATGATGTGTCTTTGAGGTAGAAAGGCTAAGAGCAGAAAGGTGAGTACCTGATTTGATGGAAAGTACCGGGCCCTGCGAACTTTTTTACGTTGCCCCTTTTGCCCAATACAAACGGGCTGGGATGTGTGCCCTTCAGAATATGGTCTCGTTTTTTTGTAAACGTATTTCAGCGCCGGCCTTTTGGCCGGCGTTTTTTTGGCTGGTGTGAGGCTTAGTAATCCGGCTCTGCGGAGTAGGCACCGATGTTTTGGGCAGATCGGTAGTCATCGTCGGGTTAGTTTAGTGTGCTGCTGGCCAAATGCTGGACCGAGAAATTAGTGAGAATAACGGTTCGGTGAGTACCCTATTCATTAGCGCAAACCCCTTAGTGGTTTGTCCCGATGAATAACTCGCTTGGCCCTTAGGGGTCAGACGGGTTTCCCTTTTGTACCTTGTGACACGTGATCACGTGAAGGAGAAAGAAATGGCAACAGCTAAGAAGAAAACCGCAGCCAAAAAGAAGCCGGCTGCCAAAAACAAGCCTGTAGCAAAGAAGGCGGTCGCCAAAAAGAAGGTCGTAGCGAAGAAGGCGGTCAAGAAAGTCACCAAAAAAGTAGTGGCAAAGAAGCCTGCCGCGAAAAAAGCAGTTAAAAAAGTCGCTAAAAAAGTAGTGGCGAAGAAGAAGCCCGCCGCGAAAAAAGCAGTCAAGGCCGTCACTAAAAAAGTAGTGGCGAAGAAGCCCGTCGCGAAAAAAGCAGTTAAGAAGGTCGCTAAAAAAGTAGTGGCGAAGAAGAAGCCCGCCGCGAAAAAAGCAGTCAAGGCCGTCACTAAAAAAGTAGTGGCGAAGAAGCCCGCCGCAAAGAAAGTAATAGCTAAGAAGCCAGTAGCTAAAAAGTCGGTAGCTAAGAAGCCAGTAGCTAAGAAGCCAGTAGCTAAGCCAATGTTAAAAAAGGCAGCGCCGAGTAAAGTGGCAACCAAGAAAGTTGTCGCTCACAAACCAGCGCCAGCCCCTACGCCAGCACCAGCTACTGCGTCGGCTATCAAGACCATACTTAGTCCAGCTGCCGCCTGGCCTTTTCCTACCGGTGTGCGTCCCTGACCAGCTTGAGATAGTGCCGAGTCAGTCTCTACCATCCCGCAGCAGATCTACTATCTGCCGCGGGATTTTTCTTTGTTCATGGAGCGTCTGGTTGAGATCTCTGTCAGATTACTCTCTGTTTGTAAGGGTGAGCTTTGGTTGCTAGCATCTTAATTCTGATAACCGATACGGTTTCCACTTTGCTCGCCGGAATTTTACTTTTGCGTTTTTGGATGCAAGCCGTGCGCGTGCGACCACCTTTCTCCCTTGGTCAATTCATGTTTCGTATGACGGATTGGTTAGTGCTGCCGCTGCGTCGAGTCATACCCGGGCTTGCAGGCTTAGATTGGGCCAGTCTGGTCGGTGGATTACTGGTTGCTATGGTTGCTGTGGCCATAGGACTCGGTATCCGATCATCATTTGCCCTTGAGTCGTGGCTGATACTGACGCTACATACATTGATACATTGGATACTCTACGGTTTTATCGGACTTCTATTTTTGGAAGTCATTTTCAGTTGGGTTAATCCTGATGCGCCACTCGCACCTGTGGTGCGTGGATTGAATCAACCCCTCATGCGACCCTTGCGGCGCTTCATTCCTCCCATAGCAGGCGTCGATCTTTCACCCATAGCCGCTTTTTTGCTGTTGCGAGTAGCTTTGTTTGTCTCGGATAGTTTGCTGTTTGGTCTGATTTGATGGTGCGTCCCTGGTGTAGTCGTCACGGGGAGTGGGTGCGTATAGCTGTTCATGTACAGCCGAACGCATCGCGAACTGAAATTACCGGGGTAGTAGAGGGCGCACTTAAAATCAGGCTGCATGCGCCGCCAGTCGATGGCAAAGCCAATGAAGCGTTAATTAGTTTTGTGGCCGAGCGGCTAAAGGTGGCTAAACGAGATGTAGATGTCAGCCGTGGCCACGGGAGTCGTCAAAAGATGCTTGAAGTGCGAACGGATATGGCAATCGAGCAGTTAGAGGCTTTATTACGTTGAGTGCGCAGACTTACTTTTAAGACGATGGCTATGTCGTCAAAGTTGCATAGCCATCGTCTGCACTGAGTGA